>JAHLWJ010000617.1 GCA_019057975.1 Promethearchaeota archaeon
ACGATGTTTTTATCTTTCAATAATTATCACTCAAAAAGATTACTTTAACAAAATCCGGTCAATATAGAAGAGTATTTTTAATTTGATAAAAATTTTTGTAGGTATTTAATATTTATTTAATTTGAGCTTCTTCCAATAACTTTCTCCACTCTTGAATAAAAGGACAGGTAACTGTAATTCTAAATGTACAATAGGCGGGTTCACATTCTTTCTTTTTTTTTGGACAAAGTTCTTGCTCGAGTTGGTTTTGAAGGTTCTTGATTTGATTCTCCTTATTTTCTTTCTCTTTTAGAAGAGTAATAATTCCCCTTTTTATTTCGATCAAGCTATTAATTTTGGTCAAACTATTATTCCTCGAAATCTTTGATGATTGGTTCAACGATTTTCCAGATATCGGAAGCTACTCGTGATATTGAGTGGGTATCGTTGGCTTCTACGATTATAACATTGGGTCGGTTACTAAACTGTTTGAGAAAATTTTGTCTAACACGCTCAAGATATTCTTTTCTTTCGAAATGGTTAGGTAAATTTGGGCGTGACTTTTTTATTCTATTAAGAGCCGTTTCAGGATCTACATCAAGTATAAATGTAATGTTTGGTATCGGTGCAATTTCTTCATTCCTTTTTTCTATATAGTCAAGGTCGAGATCTCGTGCCCCTTGATAACAAACACTAGAAAAGTAATATCTATCCATTATGACAATCTTCTTTGCTTGGAGAGAAGGTGTAATATTTTTTTCGACATCTTCTTTACGATCAAATATAAAATAATTTAATTCAGTCTCGGGACTTGTCCTGTGTCGACCATTTTTTACCAAGTTTTCTATCTTTTTACCCCAAATTCCATCTGTAGGTTCATGTAGGCTTATGACAGAAAAACCCATTGAAGCAAGTTTTTCTTTCAGTATTTTGGTTTGTGATGTTTTTCCAGCGCCATCTATGCCTTCAATCGCAATAAGAATACCTCGTTTTAATATCCTGTTTTCAATAGTTTCCAACAAATTATCATCCTTAATTCTCTTTTTATTAAATAATATAAGATTTTTACATGTATAAAACATTTTTTAAACAAAATTATTCAAACATTGATAATCAAATAAATAGAGAAAAGCAAATCCAGATACTCAGTTTTAGGTTTCCTGAATTTATAAGCTAATTTCATTACACTTTTTTAATGGATAAAAGGATATTTAAAAAGAAATGGAGTAAAAAAAAATTTTACCTAAATTTCATAATTCAGCAGAATAACTGATTTTTGGCTTAAAATCAATTGATAAAGACATTGAAATATTTATAGAATTCTTCAATGGTTCCTTTTATAACCCCAATAATGTAGCTATTTTTCCCCTAGCAATGAGGAGGACACCACGGGGGAGACACCAATTATCGGGCAGAAATTAGGAAAAAAAAATAATTTTGCTACTAGTTAAAGTATTTAACTGCATTTTTAATCTATAATCTGAGAGTATAATACCAAACTAGAAAAAATTATAATTTCCATTTATTTTTAAAAACTTCTTGATATATAGGATCGTTACAGACACATTTTGGGTGACTTTTCTTCTTAATTAAACAACTTTCAGAAGGATAATTAAATGCATTGAATTCCCCAACAGAAGTAATTATTTTTCCATCAGGAATTTTTAAATGAGATAGTATATATTGGATTACTCCATAAGTTCCCGCCAAGACGGGAATATGAGGTGCGGTAGTAGATTCGTGTTTCTCACTTGGTTTGACAGTAAAAACTCCGCATTCACCATGAAATATATTAGAGAAGGGTTGTCCAATTAAACTTTTTATTCTATTAATTTGGTTGGGATGAAGATTAAAATTCTTGAGAAAATATTTCAAGTCCTCTTCGGTAATTAAATCATTTTGTTCTATACGATTATTAATTTCTTCTTGACTCATCCCTAACAAGGAAGCATTTAATTCCATTTGATTTGGTATATCCCCTTCTGGATAATAAGCACATGCCAGACATTGATATTCATTTAAAAATTCGTGTTTTCCAATTCCAAATCTAAGAGTTTTGTCGTCCGTGTCAGTCCAAATGTTCCAAATCACTTTCGGTAGCGCAGCCTGCAAATTAATGCGTGTCCTTTTATTATCTACAGAAATAAAAACATCTTCCATATTAAATAAAGAATCAAAGATAGAAATTGAAGTTTCATAATTCCAAAGAAACTCTAAAGTTGTTAGAAAGTGATTTTTATCATTCATTAGAAATTGAGATAAACAAATAGATTTGTTCAATCCGATTGTTTCATCAAAAGCTAGTAGATATCGCTGTCGGTTTGACTCATCAATAATATCAGGATCAATTAATGTTATTTTTCCCCTAAGTTTAAATTGATTTAGAGCAAAAGCAACTGCTTGACCTACTCCGCCACATCCAATTATAGTAAAATTCACATCAAGATTAGGAGGCAGTGATGGGGCATTTACTGGTTGTTTTTCTTCTCCATGAGTAATGAAATCATAAATAAACTCATCATGAATTTCAACACTAACATAATCCTTTATGATTAACTTAAACACTTCTCCTACAGTGAGAGCCGCAATATAAATCGCAGAAAGAGAGTTATTTACATAATTTTTCCAATTACATGGATTTTTATGTGATAGATAAATGCTCCAACCACTTGAGGCAACATAAAGTGGATTCTGTACTTCACTTTTTTTATTTCCTATTATGATAGATAAATCTGACTTCTCCTTAAAAGTCTTTATTTGGATTTTCTGTGAAAAACTCGGTTGAAAATATTTGATTAAAATTTCTTGACTCCCTATGAATCGAATTTTTGTAAGGAAACGGTCAAGTAAATTAAGAATAATGTT
>JAHLWJ010000618.1 GCA_019057975.1 Promethearchaeota archaeon
AAATAAATAAAACAATATTTAAATAAATTAAATCCAATTATTGAAGTGTCATTTTTTATGATAATTCATTTATAAAATAGACTTTTAGAAAATTAGATTATTAAGAGGGAAAGACAGAATCTATGCCAAAATGTAAAATATGTGGTAAAGAACTTAAAAATCCTAAGTCAAGTAGTCATATAAATTCAAAATTTCACCAAGGAAAATTAAAAAAAATAACAACAAAATCTAGTAAAAGTTCTGAAGTTAGAATTTCACCGATTATACCAAGTGAAAAAGGAGAGAATATTGAGCTTAGAAATATAGTTCTTAACCTCGAAAAAAGAATTTCAAAAATAGAAACCCTATTGAAGATTGATGGTGTAAGCTTTAAATCAGTAACTTCTGAAAAAAAAGCTGGTAAATTCAAGAGCGATAAAGAATTAAAACAGGAAATTATAAAAATTGTTAATCAGAGATCACACTTTCAACAAATAAAAGGAAATATTGCATTAAAAGATCTAAAAAACATTTTTCAGACAAACTATAATGTTTCAATAAAAGAATTTGAAGAAGGTATGTTAAGATTATATCGAAAACAAATTATCGACTTGCAACCGGGGGGAAATCCTAATGATTACCACCTATTGAGTCCTACTGGCAAGAAATTCTATTATTTATTTATAAAAACATAAAATTTTGAGGATTTAAAAATTGAGTTACAAATTCATTGAGCCAGAAAATGAGCGCTATAGAAACTTAATAGAACGCGAATTTTTAAGTAATCCAAACCCTTTCCCCAGAAATCCCGTCTGTTCAAGAGATGCCTTACCAAAATTCTGTTTGGGACGAGACGAAGAAATAGGTATTATTAAAAATGGAATTGAAAAAGTTGCTACAGGTTATAATCATAAATCAGCTTGGATTCCTCTTAATGGAAGTGGTGGTACAGGGAAAACTACTATAGCTTTATATGTTTATGATAGTGCAAAGAATAAAAAATCCCGGGATCTAGAAATTGATTATCTTGAATGTGCGTATATTGAATGCCCCTCTGATGCTAAATTTTTGAACATTATTAATATATACCAAAAGATATTAAAGGATTTGGGAAAGGCTCCTGGGCAGTATCCGTATCTACTTGGTTTTCAATTTTTATTAAAATTATGTACTTTTTTTGAACAAGATAGTTTAATTAGAGATAATTTTATCAAGAAATTTTCATCAGCTTGGAAAATTATTTCTAAATGCTCGGATCATACTGAGTTAATTATGAAACTAAAAGAAAATTCCCCCAATTTAGCTAGAGATTTAAAATATTTTATAAGAGATTTCGATTTCATAATCTTAAACAATGATGCCATGAATTTACCGATAGATTACATTGAAACTCTGATTGATTTAGTCTCTGATAATACTAGATTCCGTTTAACCGCTCATGATGAAATAATGGGAAAAAATTTGCAAAATGATGATGAAGCAATCAATTTACTTGAAAATTTAATTTCTGTCATGACTTTCCTTTCTAATAAATCGTGCCTTCTAATAATAATTGATAATTTAGAAAATTTACCTGAAATTAAAGATTCTAGCAAGAATTTATTTAGAATCTTATTAAAATTTAGAAATACAATAAACAACTGTTTGCTATTAACTATTGGCTCAACTGATTTTTGGGAATTCTTCAATAAAACCTTGAATACTTCAGAATTAAATATGTTAGCAGGTTTTAAATTTGACGAGATATCATTAATAAATTTAAGCGAAAAAGACGCGTCTAGAATCATGAACAAGTTTTTAATAGAGTTCTGGAACTCAATAACTACTCAATTCAAACCAAGGGGAGCAGATGTTCATTTCCCATTTAGTTTTAAAGCTTTTCAATACCTTTATGAAATTAATGATAGAAATTTAAGAGATTCCTTGAAAAAATTGAATAAAATTGTAGAAAAATTCAAATTGGACAGTGATATAACATACCTTAAGGATACTAAAGATTCTATCTTTTTTATGCGCCCTAAAATGGAATCTATTTATCTATTTGAGAACGAGGAGAATTATTTAGATAACTTCTTATCTAATTATACAAATCGTAATCAATTATCTCGCGATATTGAATTTGGTTTATTCAGGGCCTTTAATGAAATAAAAGAAAATTCCCCTTTTGGTAATCTTATTTACAAAGTTGAACATGAACCATCAATTAGAACTAACCACGGTAAAAAAGCAAAACCAGATATTTATATTACTTTATTTGGAAATGAATCCGTACAAAATATTCGAAAAGCTGAACTTCAAGTTAAAGCATATTATCCCTCAAATAAAGTCAAATTGAAAGAAGTGGAAGGTTCAATTGCACTTATAGAAAATAAGAAAACACACCACTTATCATTTGTAACATTATCACCACTAGAAGATAAAATTGTCGAGACGCTCCTAAAATACGGTCCACAAATAGGTCGCGTTACCAATTTATCTAATGAAGAGTCATATTACTTACTATTATTAATGACAGAATTTTCAGAACTGTTTTTCCATGAAAAAATTATGAATTATAATTCCTATATCCAAATACTAAGCAAAATTGGAATAAATTTACCAGAGTTTTTTGAGTACATAAGACAAATAGATTTGAGCGAAAAAGTAGTAGAAAAAGAACCAAAACCAAAAACACCTCCTGCAAGTCCGAAAACTTTACCACCTACAAGACCAAAAACGCCAGAAGAAAAAATCAGTAACCCCTCTAAATTAGAATCCCATATAATCAGATTACTTGAAGAAAAAAAACTAATAAGAAGTCAGCAGTTAATTATTGACGCAATTATTCATATAGCAACAAGTCAGAATGTAATTAAAAATGCA
>JAHLWJ010000619.1 GCA_019057975.1 Promethearchaeota archaeon
AATTACCAATGAAGAACTTTTGGTTTAAGTTCATTAGAATAAAACAATTGATTTCTACTATTATATAAAGGTCTACGTACCTGTTTTTCTAGCCGATAATATGCTCTGTTATGATAAATATGATAGAAATGAATTGTATTATCATTGAATGTGAATTTTCCGAAGTGTCTGCTTGGAAAGGGTTCTAAATATTTATCAAAGTCAATTTCATCACTAGTATTAATATTATCGCCGTTAAACAAGGTTGTAAATGTTCTATAAGCCGAATCAGTAATAATCAAAATGAGCTTAGGGTTAATTAGTTTAATTTCTTCAAAAAAAAATTGTTTACAGTTATCTATGCAATGTTCCCAAATTTGATTAGATTTCCATCTTGGAGTTTCTCCCAAATTGCATCGTACCATATCGGTAATAAAAAGAGAATTGAGAAACAACTCAAGATTATTATCGGTTTCTGTAAAAATTCCATGCAAATATTCCCAAAGTTTATGGTTGAAAGAACCTTTTGCTTTTACTAATGAAATGATCCTTTTTACTTCAGATTCATCGTACAATTTACTTGAGAGTATCTTTTTTTCAATACTATTAAAGAAATTTTTAATTTTATTCCAGTCTATTACACCATTACGTTCAATGGGTAAATTGGTAAGTCCATAAGAAAAATTAAGATGTGTTTTAATATCTGGTCCAGCGGCTTCTCCTATTATCATTATATCTTTTACATTTTTTTTATTAAAGTCTAATACACCACGCCAATTTGAAAATTCAAATGGTCTATACTTAAAATCATTCCCAAAAAGGGATTTACACGAATCACAACCTTTTATCTGGGTTGGTTTCTTTTTTTCTAAATTTAAGTAATATTCGATAAGAAATTTTGTCCGTCCTAAACTATCTTGTTTAAAGGATATTACATTATTTTTGGATTTTTTCTCAATTAAACTATCTATTATTTCATGACCATAAATATTTATTAGATTTTTGTAGAAATCATCGATTTTTGGCATCTTACTAATTTTATAATTATTTCCTATTAGATATAAAAATATTTATTTTATATCTCAGTCCTATTTTAACATGATTAATTAGGCTTAATTCTCTTCTTGTTCGGAATAATATAACTCGGCATATGCATTATTTTGGGTAAGTATGAGCGCTCCTATTTTTTCTCTCTCCATAATATCAAGTGCTAGGTCGTGAATATCGTAGATCATATTTTCTATCTCGTCATCGTTAAATTCAAATGAGAATTCGAAATTCAGGCTTCTACATATTTCTTGAGTGATTGGAAAACCGTGATCGGCATACTTCTTCGTAAATGTTTCAATAATATCTTGTTTGTTCTCAGAGTTTTTAATACTTGGAACTTCCATAAGATACTGTTTTGCTTCGTCAATAGTCTTATTATAGGCTCCAATTAAAAGGGGATCGAGCTTATCTGCCATCGTCATTTTTATATACGGATCATTGCTGCTTTCTATAAATTCCAACGCGTATTTAATCGAGGATGCCGGAAAAAACATGTCGAAAGCGGGATGTTTAACTTGAGGGTCAATTGGACCTAATTCACCAGCTTTACCTAAAATTAAGTCATCCACTGAGAGAGCAATCATAGTTGCAGCACTTTTTGCAAAGAACGGTATAATAACCGTAAATTTATTAGAATAATTCTTGCATATATTAACAATTTTGACTGTCATCGTAATTAATTAAGATTGAAAAGATGGCTACGAGAAATGATATAAAAATCACATCAACCTATAATCTTGGTGTTTTTTTCACTAAGTAAATTAAAATATTTGTCAAGATAACCCGATAAATGCTCCTTATCTATCCGAGCTAGCATTGGTTTAATCAAGTTACTTGCGTAACTTGAGAATTGGGAATAATTCAGAATCTCTTAAAATAATAATAGGAAGTAATGTATTATGGACCACGTATATTATAACAACGAAAAATTTTATGTAAAAGACGGAGTATTAAGTATTTTAAGGAAAGGAGTTAAATCACTATCTGAAATTGAAGGGCTCGAAAAATTAACGAATTTAAAAGTTCTTAATTTGGGCTGGAATGAAATAGAAAATCTTGAGACTCTTAAAAAACTTAGAATTTTACATTTAATGACTAATGAAATCTCGAAAATTAAAGGATTAAATAACCTTACTAATTTTCATATCAAAAATTTATCTAATTGTTCTCATAATTTATGCTTTTGATTGAATTATGTTTTCCAGAATATCTGGGATCTTTTGTCCGACACCAAATTTAACAAGGGTTTTAAAAAATTTTCATCCCAATTTGAATTTATACAGTAAATCTTATGGAATGTAATGGAGCCTTATCATGGTGATCTTCCTACACCGCCTCTATTAGGTTACCGAGGAAGCTATATGAAATGTGATGATACAGAACGGTTTGTTTTTAATAAAGTAGTAACGATGAAAAGAATGGGCAGATCTGAATCTAGAAGCGATAAAGATAGAAAGTTTGAAAAATTATTGTTAGATTCAGCACCTAAGGGCATATTCCCTGACTCCATCCTAATTGTATAACAGTAATTCCTAACATTTAATTTTATTACAAAAGTGTAAAATATAAATAATTTAAAAATAAAACTTATATTATGAAATCTAATAAAAGTAAAATTGAAGGAAAGTATAAATCTGAAACAGGTGCTATTTTATATTTTGCTGTTAATGATGCTCATGCTGAGGAATATGGACTAAGAGAGGCACTACTTTATTTTATGTCTGCTACAAATGAATTTGCTAAATGTAGGGATCATTGGGATAATTTAGTTAAAACAAAAGTACTAAAAATGCCTAAAAAAAAAGC
>JAHLWJ010000132.1 GCA_019057975.1 Promethearchaeota archaeon
TCATCCCAGCATTATGCAAGGTAAAGTAGTAAACGAAAATTTGTTGGGAAGTCGTTTTAACTTTTCCCGATTCATAGAAGCTGAATTATATAGAGGGATTAATCTAATAGAGTACGCTCTTGGGTCTTCTAGAAAGATGTATTGGGAAGAAGGGCAAAGATATTATTGTGTGGGATTAATTGAAAGGAAAAACTCTGAAGATATAAGAGATTCCAACCTTTATACTTTCGATAAAAATGATCCTCTCAGAAAAAGATATTTAGATTTTATTCCCTCCTATTACGTTATGTCAATTCTACCAGATTATTATGAACACTTGATAAGTGAAACCCTAAAGTTATATAATAAAAAAGGAGTGTATCCTAGTATTAGATCAATCAATCTAAGTTATGAGGGTAAAAAAGTTGTTTATTTAGAAGAATTTAATTTAGATAATGGTATACTTAATAGTTACGGTGTAATTTTGGTTCAACAGAACGAAGTTACAGAAACGAATAAGAATTTATCATATTTTAGAAAGAACCTAAGGCTTTTATTAGATAGTAAAAAAGATCTAAAAGAAATTCTTAGATTAATAAATCCTCATTTTAAAGAGGAAAGATGGGGAACAATTTTAGATGAGGAACTTAATAGAATCGCAGAAGTTCTTGATAGTGATGCTGAATTTGAGGTTTGATGATTAAAATGGAAGAATTGGATTTTGAACAAGTATATAACATTGAAAAAGATAAAATTTTAAGATATTATGAAAGGCTTAAGAATCAATTCAAAAATTTAAGTCCAATTCAACTTGCGGCAAGGTTTTTAGTTAACCAGTCAATAGGGTCTGATTACAAAGAGGTTTATAACACATTAATATATTTCAGAGATAAAATTGGGAAAGGTAGAGAAATCTTAGATTTGGCATTCGAATGGATAAGAGCTCAAAAAATCCGATTAGAATATAAGAAATATCTAATTAGAGCTCAATATCCGTTTAATAATTTAAGTTTAGCTGTTGATGACTGTATTTTTAGATTCTTCTTAAAGTACGATATGTATATAAGAAAATTACTTAAATCAGATATTCGCGAATATAATTTTAGTGCGTTGTATGAAATCTTTTTCAGCCCATATGATTCAAAAAACCTCAATATAAAAGACATTTTAGAAAGGCATATTGATAAAGTACCAACCCACTTTCAAGGATTGGAAAAGTTAAACCCCAATATTATAGTTTTAAGGTCTGGTTTATCAGTTATAATTGTAAAAGATTATGAAAACGTCTTATTTGCCAGAAAAGAAGAAAAGATGAGAAAGGAGATTAAATTTAAAAAAACTAAAGTTGTTCAATCAGAATTGGAAAAAAGTTTAATGGATATTTATTAGAAAGAGTAATTAGAACATTTTGCGTAAGAAAAATTGAAATTTCTCAAAAAGAAATTGAAAGTGCTGTATCTCAATTTTTATCATCATATTTTAAATTCGGAACAATCTATAATTTTGATAATTTTAAAGATTTATTAATCCAAAATTTAGCAGAAGATATAACTTCAGCTTTATCAGAAAATTTCAGAAAAATTAATACTTTAGACAATATTAAACGCTCGATATCGAATACCATGAACAGTTTTAATAGGATTAATAAAGTGCGAAAATTAGATGGACTTGCATGGAAAAAGGATTTGATACCAATTCTCAAAAATTACATGTCGAAATTTTTTAGTACACTATACAAATAAGAAGTAATTTGGTTTAATAAAAGCTTGAAAAAACACAAATTATCATGATTTTTTAAAAATTTCTTTACATTTTTCTTTAATTATAGGATTTGATTCTTTTTCTATAAAGCATTTTAGTTCTTTACAAACTAAAGGATTTTTCATCATATCAAAGGTATCCAAAAATCGTAATACTGCCCAACGAACAGAATCGTCAGGATCATTCAATAACGGTAATATAAATTTTAAATATTTTTTATCTCCAGCTTGTTCAATCTTAAATATTGTTCTGGCTCTAGTAATAAAATCTGGGTCATATAAGTGTGGAACTAAGAGATATTCAATCTTATTGCTTTTAATGAAATCTAACATAAAATTGAAAACATCTATTTTAAAATTATGAATTTCATTCGTTTCTCTAATATAAGAATCTAAAACATTTTCTGTTTTCTTACCAATCTTCAATAGACTTTCAAAGGCAATGAAAAAATTATCTGATAAATCGGATTTATCCAATTTTAAGTTATCAAGTAAATATCTAATAATTTTGTCGTCAACTTTCGAAATTTCTATAACATCCCAATTTAGATCTTCTTCTTCTTCCCAGATTTTATTATCCCTTAAATAACTCACTTAATCATCCTATAAATTTTTTTCTTAATAATTAAAATAAAATAGGATTTCTCTTTTAATTGATTTATTATTAAAATAGAAATAAAAGATTGAATATGGTTTAATTATCTCAAATTTTAATAGTAAGTTGATAAAAAATTAAATGGTTAATAATTTTAACACTTGAGAAAAGGGCTTTGAATTGGATTTAATTAAATGATTAACTGTTTGCAAATAATCAAAAAATTTTAAAAGATTAAGATTATTCTAATGTAAAAAGTAAAAGGGAATTCTAAGATTTCATTTCCAGTAAAGTATTCACATTATTATATAATATATCTTGTTTTTCTTCATGAGAGATTCTAGGTAAGGATAGAATTTTCTCAATTTCTATTGGTAATGTAGATGCTGTAGGCGAATCTGAACCAAACAAGATTTTTTCATGACCAATTGTCTTGATTAGATTATAAATACCAAAAGAAACAGAACAAGATGTTTCAAAATAGATATTTTCATACCTCCTCAATGTCATTCCGACATCGAGTGCATATGACATTGTATTGGCCGCATGACCTACTATAATCCTTAGATTAGGATTTTTTGACGCTAAATTCGCAATGTCTCTTGTTGATACACCCCCAAAAAAGGACGTTTTAGGAAGTGAGTGTATGTAAAATATTAAATTTTTATCATAATCTTGCATAAATGAAATTAGCTTTTGGATATCATTTGGTACTTTGATAGCGTGAAAACCTGAATGTATCTTAACTCCACAAAATCCTTCTTTAAAATGATCTTCTAAAATTTTATAATCTTCTTCTTGTTCTTCTGGATCCATTTTTGGATTAAACCAAAAAAATTTGTAAAAACGATCAGGAGCTTTTTTAGCAATCTCTTTAACATCGGTGTGATCAAGTTGACCTCTAGTCATTAATTTCTTAAAATCAGCCATAAATTTAGTAATCTTATCCCCTTCACTTATTGTAGAAGCAACCTCTTTCTGTCTTTCGTGATATTTGGTTCTATTAATCGTTGTAATAATCGCCTTTTCTACATTGTATTGATCCATATAACTTATTATATCTTTATGGGGATTAAGGAAAACACCATAAGTGTGAAGATGCGCGTCAAAAATCTTAAAATCATTTCTCAATATTATTTTTCACCTATAAGTTAGGAAATTTTGTTTAATAAAATAAGATCAAAAAAGAATTTTTCCGAAAAAAAAGGGTATTTTACATTGATTCAATTTTTTCCATTATCATTTCTCTATTCTTTTCCCAGAATTTATCAACTCTTCTTTTTACTACTTTTTTAGCAACCTTTTTGATAACTGTTCTTTTAATTAGAGCACCCAAAATGTTCATAACTTTTTCCACCATAAGTGCTTTAATTATTCCTTCTATTGATTCGCCCTTAGATGTTTTTTCAAGCCATTTTTCAAAAATTTTATCAACATTCTCATGGATTTTTTCCTTTAATTCTGAAGAGATCTCTTCTTCCATTGTATTCTTCACTTAAATGATTTTGAATAATTGATAATAATCTTGTCATTTAAAATTATACAAATAGAAAATTCTTCTAAATTGGGTAATTACAGGATGTACTATCTGTGTTTGATAAATGTACCATTCTGATATTCAGTAAAAGCAACAGATAATTCTTCTTCAGAATTCATAACAATTGGCCCACGCCAAGCAACAGGCTCTTTTAAGGGTTTACCAGATATTAATAAGAATCGAACTCTTTCGTTTTCTGTGCTTATTTTAATTGAATCTCCTTCTTGGTATATTATTAGTGTTTCCTTTCCAATTAACTCGCTTATTTTATCATCGAAAAATGCTTCTCCTTCAATGGTATAGGCAAAAACATTATGTCCATTTAGTATATGATGAACAAATTCTGAATTTGGGTTTATAGTAACATCTAAATATTCTGGCTCGGTGACTATATCTTGAACAGGTCCTTTAGTTCCGTTTATTTCACCGGAAATTATCTTAATTTTTATATTGCTATTATTCAAATATATTTCTGGAATTTCATTACTTTTCAGATCTCGATATCTAGGATCCATCATCTTATGTGAAGCTGGCAGATTTGCCCAAAGTTGAAATCCCCAAAGTAGGGTATCATCTTTGTTTTTTTTAGGCATTTCTTGATGTATAATTCCTGATCCAGCAGTCATCCATTGAACGTCACCTGCTTCTATTACTCCTCCATTTCCTAAACTATCACCGTGCTCTACCTTACCATGTAGCATATAGGTTATAGTTTCTATACCACGATGAGGATGCCAAGGAAATCCCCTTATGTAATCGTTAGGATTGTCAGAATGAAAATCATCAAGAAGTAAAAAAGGATCTAAGGAAGGATCCGCATATCCGAATGCACGTTTTAATCGAACACCAGCACCTTCAAAAGTAGGTCTACTTTTAAGAGATACTTTAATTTTTCTAATATTGTCCATAGTTCATAAAACTTTAATCATACAATTATTTCTTTGGCTTATAAAAATTAAATTTGGATGAAATAATGTAAATAATTCATAAATCAATCATAATCATTTATACAATTTTCTGATATGAAAAAGGTTAACTTTCGGAGGAAAATTCTTTTAAATGAATTAAGCTGATTATATATAAAAATTAACTAATAGGGATAGTAAAAAAAATGAAAAAAAAAAACACTCTAATGATAAAAAGGATTATTCATTTTAATGTAGTTTGTTCAAACATTGAAAAATCACTGGAATTCTATGTTGACCTGTTAGGAGGGCATTTACTCGGGAATAGAGAGAAGGCAGCAATTATTAAAAGAAAAACCGAGAGCGAAGGTGTCGGAATTGCTCTTGGATTGGGTATTACAGCTGAATATAAAGGCTGGGTTATCCGCTTTGGCTATGATAAAAATGCAACAGTGCTTGATCTTCTTCAATGGACTAAACCACCTTCTATGGGAAAACCTTATGATAAAATAAACAATGTCGGTATCACTCGGATCTCCCTTGAAGTGGATGATGTTGATAAAGTATACAACTATCTAAAGTCAAAGGGTGTTGAGTTTATTAGCCCTCCTCAAGTTGCAGACCTAACTCCTGAAACACCAGGAAAGGATCTAATAAAAATCGTTACGGCTAGGGATCCAGATGGGATTTTCGTCCAACTCGAAGAATTTATCCAGAATCAAGACTGAATAACCGGAAAGCAGGTGAAGGACTCAGTGTTTATTTTCCATTATGGTATATATTTATATCCTGAATACCTCTTTATGTTATACTCTAACGGATTTCTTTCCACAGGAATCAATAGATCCTTAAGGTCATCTGGAGCAATAGCTAGATGAGGTACTCCCCCAGGACCATTCAAATTTGCCCTTGATCAGTTCGAATCATGCGAATAAATCATAAATCATAACCACTTAATAACTACACTTATTTTAACATAAATATTAATCAACTCTATGTTAAATCACAGATTAATTAATCCCCCTCGAGAACCCAAGAAGTTTGTTAAGGAAGCAATTAAATTTCTGAATAAGCATGCTAAAAGTAAAAGAGTATTTTGTGCTTTATCAGGGGGAATTGATAGCTCAACTGCATACCTTTTACTTAAAAAGGCAAAAATTGATACAATCCCTGTTTTTATTGATCATGGGTTAATGAGAGTTATTAGAGGTGTCGAAGAGAGAGAATATATTAAAAAATTGTTTCCTGATATAATTATTTTAGATATTCGCGACCAATTTCTTCCCAAAATTATAGGTGAAGGAGATGCTGAAAAGAAAAGACATTTATTCAAGGATGCCTATTCTGGTACTATTAGTGAAGTTATAAAAGAAGAAAAATGCGATCTTCTCGCAGATGGAACAATACTCCCCGATATAGAGGAAAGTTTTGGGGTGAAAATCACGGATTTAAAAGAAACTATGACATTAGATGAAGAACTTGCCTTGAAAAATACTCATATGAAAGGGTTTGTAAAAAGTCAGCATAATGTAGAAATTGAATATGAAGTTGAGGCAACAATTCAACCAGTAGCAAGTTTAACTAAACATGAGATACGGAAAGTGCTTGAATATCTAGGAATGCCAAATGACCTAATTTATAGGAAAGCGTTTCCAGGACCTGCCTTATCAGCTCGAATCATTGGTCCTGTCACCTTTGAAAATTTAAAATTTGAGAAAAAAGTTCATGACCTCGTCGAATCTCAGGTAGAAGATTTCTATAAAAGTAAATATGGAAAGACAATGATTATAAACGATTATGGAGAACAGGAACCCTTCCAAGTTTTTGCTGCAATTAGCGAAGATGTTATTAATAAGAAAGTTACGGGATTAGTTAGTGGAAGCAGAACTTATCAGACACCTAAGATTGAAAAAGGAGAATGGGATTATAATGGGCTTATTAAAAAAGCTTCAGAACTTAAAGGTTTTTCTCGGATTTTATTTGAACTAGGTAATAATTCTACAGGTCAATACGATGTAATAATTAGATCTATCAATAGTAGAGATGCCAGAACCGCAACAGTTACAAATCTGCCACTTGAGCTGTTAAATCAGTTAAAACAAGAACTTCTTAAAATTCCTAAAACTAAAATTGTATACTTCGATGTAACTCCAAAACCACCAGCAACAATAGAATATGTATAAATATTATTACATGGAAATGTCTTGATTCATCTAACATATAACTCTCATTTTATATTTTATTAAACATTACTATGAGTTTATTTTATCTTGAAACTAAATAAGAAATTCAAGGATTATTTTTGCGATTAGCAATGGGTCTGGTGTGAAAAGACCATGACCAAGGTTATCAAGTAAAGATAATCTTGCTCCAGGTATGTTTTCTGCTAATAGATTTGAGTTTTCATGAGGAACTAGTATATCTTCCTTCCCACTTAATACTAAAGTTGGAGTTTTTATGTCTTTTAGCCTTTCATATGAATTAAAACTAAATACCGCCATCAATTGACGTCTGTAGGCATAGGGAGGTATTGGCGCTAAGAGGGATCTACGTATATATTCTTCTACCTCATCAGGGTTATTTTGTATAAAACTTTCAGTGAAATAAATGGGAAGCCAATTTCTGAGTAATTCTTCATCTGATAAGCCTTCCCGATTACTAGCTAGTCCTTCTCTTACTTCTTCCGATGCAGGAACGCTTTTTGGACCGCCACACCCTGTTGAACATAATATAAGTTTTTTTACTTTTTCAGGATAATTTAAAGCGATCTCTTGACCAATTGATCCCCCCATTGAATATCCAAGTATATGTGCTTTTTCTATATTTAAAACTTTCATTAGACCAGTTGTATCATCAGCCATCATCTTAATTGAATATTCGATATCAGGTTTATCTGTACGACCTGCTCCTCTATTATCGAACAGAACCACTTTAAAATATTTTGAAATTTCTTTCACTAAACTCAAAGGCCAACGATATACATCAGAGGATAATCCTCTTATCATTAAAAGCGGAAATCCCTCTCCATGAATCTCGTAATATATATTAATATCATTAACTTTTACTTTTGGCAAAAATAGACTATCTCCAAATATTTTTATTTATTAAATTTTTTAGGAAGTCAAGTTAAAAAAAAATTAGCTTTTTTGGTATATAAAGGCTTATATACTACAAGGTATCATAAGAACTTATTGAATATAATTATGAAAGAAAACCAAAAAATAATAATAACCGCTACCACTGCAAATTCTTTGGTATATCCTGAAGTAAAAAATTGGGCAGAAACAACTGAGCAACTAATTGAGGATGTAGTCGAATGTTGTGAAGCGGGTGCTGCAGTTGCTCATGTTCACTTGCCTCGAGGAGAGGAAATTGAAACAGTCAAGAGAATACGAGAAAGATGTGATATAATTATTCAGGCGGGGCTGTCTAGTGAGTCGATCCAACAAAGAAAAGGAGATTTTGATGCTAAACCAGAAATGATGTCAGTAATGTTGAATCATGATGCTGAGTATTTTGATCAAGTTAAAGTGGATATTCTACATCCAATAAAAGAATTGGAAGAATACTGTATGAAATTAAAAAAATATAATATTAAGCCTGATTGGGAATTGTGGCATACGGGATCTTCCTGGAATTTGAATTATTTAATCGATAAAAGATTAATAGAATGGTCAAATCCGCATATTTTAACTTTATTCTTCAATTGGCCAGGAGGTATGTGGAGTCCAGCAAATTATCAAGAATATATGTATAGAAAAAAATTCATGCCACAGAAATCTATTCATGGTGTGAGTGTAATGGGAGAAGATCAAATGAAGCTTTTAGTATTTGTTCTTACCCATGATGGAAATATAAGGGTTGGTACGGAGGATTACCCGTTCATTAAAAAAGAAAAACCAGCAAAAAATAATGCTGAAATTATAAAAAATTATGTCGATATTTGTAAACATGTTCGTCGTGAAATAGCAGATCCATCAGAAGCAAGAGTTATATTAGGATTAAAATAACAATGGTGAAGGAAGAGAAGTTTATATACATTCTAGTACTGCTAATTAGCGTTAATTAAAAAAATTAAGAGAATTTAAATAGGTGTTAAATTTGGTAAAACATATTGGAATTGTTGCTTGTAGTGCAGAAGGAGCTGCCTTATGTTATACTACAATATGTATAGAAGCACAGGAAAAATTGTTTAAATATAGACATCCTGAGATCACTATGCATACACCACCTTTTTCTGATTATATGCAATATATCTGGACGGGGGATTGGGGAAAAGTAGCAGAGCTAATGCTCACTTCCACGGAAATTGTGGCAAAAGCAGGAGCTGACTTTGCAATTTGCCCTGATAATACAATCCACCAAGCATATAATTTAATGATATCCAAATCACCAATACCTTGGTTGCACATAGCAGAAGTAATAGGAAAGGAAGCTAAAAATAAAAAGTTTAAACTTTTAGGTATATTAGGGACAAAATATCTTGTTACATCACCAGTTTATCCCGATGCTCTTAAGAAATTTCGGATAAATTGTGAAATTCCACAAGATAGAGATCAAGAAAAAATAGATCAGATTATTTTTGAAGAACTAGTAAATGGTGTTTTTACTGAGAAATCTAGAGTATTTTTTAATAAGGTGCTCCAAAAACTGAAAGCTAACGGTTGCGATGCAGCTGTTCTAGGATGTACAGAAATCCCTCTTTTACTTGATCCAGACGATTCACCGTTACCAATCCTCGATTCTACGCGATTACTCGCAAGAGCAGCTATTAAAAAAGCTCTTGAATGACTTTAAAAATCTGAAATATTTCAAGTGAGATATTATGGAATGTAAACTTGAAAATGCAAGCATCCATTATGAGATTTATGGTGAAGGATATCCAATTTTAATGATTCATGGACGACCTGTAGATCATCGAATTATGAAAGGGTGTATGGAACCCATACTTGAAACTAGAAATAATTATAAAAGAATTTATTTTGATTTGCCTGGAATGGGAAAGACTAAAAGTGAAAAATGGATTAAAAATACAGATGATTTTCTAAAGATTACCATAGATTTTGTGGAAAAAATCATTCCCAACCAGAATTTTATCGTTGTTAGTGAATCCTATGGATGCTATTTAGCAAGAGGATTGCTCAATAAAAAACAGGATTTAATTGACGGCGTTTTATTTCTTGTCCCTCTCATCATACCAGGTGAAAGTGAAAGGACTTTACCTAATCCTAATATTTTAATAGAAGATTTAAATCTACTTTCCAATTTAACTCCGTTTGAATCTGAAGTATTTAAGGATGTTTCAACAGTTCTTACTCAAAGAGTTTGGGAAAGAGTAAATGAGGAAGGAATGTCTGGTTTAAAAATAGCTGATACAGAATTCGTGAATGAAACACGTAAAAGCGGGTATGCCTTTTCAATTGATGTGGATAAAGAAATAAAAGAATTTAATAAACCTACATTATTTTTGTTGGGAAGACAAGATTCTGTCGTAGGTTATCAAGATGCATGGAATATAATGGAAAAATATCCAAGGGCAACATTTGCGGTATTGGATCTAGCAGGTCATATATTGCAAATTGAACAAGAATCTTTATTTAACGCCTTAGTTAATGAGTGGTTAGATAGAGTTGAATATTATATTTCAAATAAGAAAACTTAGCTAGGATATTTTAAAAAAACTTCGATTATGCCAGTTTGTTATTCTATTTCTTTTGGCTTTTCTCTAGGCAATCTTTCATCCACAGGCAGTAATGAGTTAAATTTTTTATGAGGTTCTGTTTGATACCAATATGCTGTTGATGACCAATCATCTGAACGTTGATTCGCGTGTCCGTGTTCAATTTTAACTTTAATATTTTTATGAAAATATATCGGATCTTCAATGTGATATCGATAATATGAAATTTTACCACTCCAATTCTTCCCACCTGGTAGAGTTATTCCGAAATAAGGCGAACAATAATATTCCGATGGTGACCAAGCTGTACAGAAATAATCTTCAGTTCCAGTTCCATATAACTTAGTTTCTCCATCATCTATTTCAATATAATCATCACCCTCACCAGGCCAGTTCATTCTTTCTGTCTCAAATAAATTATGTATGTTTAGATTACATCCTACATAATGACCTTCCCCCTCAGCTTCTAGTACTAAGTAATCTTTTTCGTGAGAAGGATTTTTTTTGCTAAATCTTTCAGATTTCCAATTCTTAATTTTTAAGTTTGAGTAATCTTGGCCTAAACAAGGATTTTCTCGGTGCCAATTTGCATGAAATCTACCATAAGATGCCTCAATTTTCTCATGTTCCTCATAATCAATATAAAAATAGCATATTAATTCCAGTTCTGTTTCATTCTCAATCTCAATTCTTGCTCCAGTTGAGAAAGGCATAGGGAAAAAACAATTAAATCCTTTGCCATCTCGGGGACCCATAGATAAAGGTAAACTCCAAAAATTTACAGTTTTCCCATGACCAACCCCGAAAAAATCACCAATTGGGCATTCAACCGAAGGATTTTCTTCATCATCCCACCACATCCGAATCAGAATTTTCCTTAAATAATGTGGATCTGACGAAGCTAAAGTCATCCAAATATGTTTAATAATCCCATTAACTTTTAAATTGCATAGCTCAAATTTACTTTGTTTATTAATAATTACTAAATCAATATTTGCTCCAGTTTTATCATAGCTAGATATGCGCTTTCTTTTGACATTTTTTTTAATAATTACCAAATTCGAGAGCGAATTGAAACCAAATTCCATTTAAATCCCCTATATAAATAATTATAAGATTAAATTTTTGAAATGAATTAAGGTTTATTACAAACAATATCTAATTTAAGCCCGATTCTTATCATTGCCCCTGAATCTGTACATAA
>JAHLWJ010000620.1 GCA_019057975.1 Promethearchaeota archaeon
AAAAAATTTGAATTTATATATGCTAGGGGACCATATTCTCTCAAAATTCTTCAAGATAAGTTTAACCTAGAACAAGTTGATATGGCCTTAGATACTGGCTTTGGAGCAAGATTATTTTTTGATCCATATATTCCGAGAAAAGGTAAAAAAAGAATTATTCTTATTCCAAGGGGAGAATATTTCAATATATACGGTAGAAAGGAATTATACAAATTTTATTTAAATGAAATAGCGATTCTTATCTCATGGCTTTATGAAAATGTTGATTGTGAAATAATATTAAGTTCAACAACTATCAATAGAGAATATATAAATGATTTATTAAATATATTTCATCAAAAACAATTTTATTCAATTTTAAACTCATTACGGATAGTCATTCCAAATAGTATTGTTGAGATGTGTGATATGTTTAGGTCATCCGACCTTGTGATTACTAGTTATATGCATGGAGGGATAACGCCATTAGCTTTAGGTGTCCCAGCTTTTTTTATACTTCCATTTTCTGATGTGAAATTACTGGATATACTTGCATTTCTAGATTTAGATAGGAAAACATTTGCAATTGATATGTTTAATCGTGAATCCTTGAAGGCACATAATCTAATCGATAAAATTGGAAATTTTACCGAAAATCTAGAATATTATAAAAAGATTGTAAACTCTGCTATCGATAAGAGATTAATTACTTTAGAGCATCCAATCAGATCTCTTATTAATCTTCAGAATGGAAAGAATCAATAAGATTATATATGTGAAATAATGATAAAATGAAATCTGCAATAGAACTTATTAATAATAATGATTGTGCTGGTTGTTATAGTTGTTTTAATTCATGCCCCCAGAACGCTATATCTTTTCGTTTAAATAATGAAGGTTTTTTAGTTCCTTCTATAAATAATGAGAAATGCATAGAGTGTGGAATGTGTCAAAAATATTGCCCAATTATAGAGAATCAATTAACTGAAAATCTTGATATTCCAATTTCATTTGCAGCTTGGTCTAAGAACGCTCAAACTCGTATCAAAAGTTCATCTGGAGGAGTTTTCACGGAAATAGCTAAAGTAGTTATCAACGAGGGTGGAGTTGTTTTTGGAGTGGCTTTTGATAATTTCTTTAAAGCTAAACACATCTCGATAGAAAATGAGGAAGATATAAGCCTTATAAGAGGCTCAAAATATGTTCAGAGCCATGTTGATGATGCTTATGAAAAGGCGGTTTCTATTGCACTCAAAGGTAGACCGGTCCTATTTTCTGGAACCCCTTGCCAGATTGCAGCCCTGAATCTTTTTATCCGAAGTAACCCTGGAATAGAAATCTATACTTGCGAAGTGATTTGCCATGGAGTCCCATCCGAATCCGTTTTCAGGTCATACTTGAATTACCTTTCTAAGCTAAAAAATTCAGAGGTTAAAGAATTTAGTTTCCGAGATAAAACCCTTGGATGGAAAAAATTTGGTACGAAAATAATTTTTAATAATAGTGATGAATATTTTTTGATGCATAGAAAAGATCCGTTTATGATAGGTTTTTTGAGAAACATTTACTTACGGCCTATTTGCTATGACTGTCCTTTTGCTAAGATCCCAAGGTTTTCGGATATAACTCTTGGTGACTTCTGGGGAGTTCCTAAAGAACTTGATGACCATCGAGGCGTTTCAGCAGTGATAATAAACACTCCACAAGGAGAGAAATTGTTTGATAAAGTTTCTAATGTTGATAAGGTAAAGGTTTCACTTGGCAAAATTGCATCTCATAATATTCGTCTTGTTAATGGGCATCTTGAAAGAGTTCCATATAGAAAAGATTTCTATAAGCTTTTAGAAACTAATGGTTTTCAAGCAGTAATGGAAAAATATCTTAAGCCATATTCCTTGTTAAAAAAATGTTTATTAGCTATTGATTTTATTATATATAATAAAAGAAAAAGACAGTTAAAGAAGGTATAAGAATATGTCGCATAGTTCAACTTTAAATCCTTATGTTTTGAAATTATTGCCAAAAAATCTTGATAAACAGAGAATCTTAGATGTTGGCTGTGGTAATGGTTTATGGGGCTACAACATCAGACTTAACAAGGATGGAGAACCAATCATAACTGGCATCGATATTTGGAAGCCATATTTAAAAAGATTAAGAAAAACTAGAATCTATGATGATCTAATTCAAGCAGATGCCATAAAATTACCTTTTCCAAATAAATATTTTGATTTTGCGCTATGCATTGCCGTTTTACCTCATTTAAATAAACAAGATTCATTAATTGTTTTAGATGAATTAGAAAGAGTGTCACAGCATATCATCGTTTCAACTCATTTAGGTTTCTCAAGTCAAGATGAAATTGATTGGAACCCATTTCAAAAGCATCTTTCAAGCTGGTATCTCCAAGATTTCACTCATAGAGGATATAAAACAATAACTGTGCCATCTATAATGGTTCCAGTTAGGTACCCGTTCGATAGAATTCTAACGCTCTTATATCAATTGGTACGATATATTCTTAATCCAAATATAAAACATCTCAAAGCTGAGATTATTGCATGGAAATGAATGTGCAGTAATAAACTAAATGATTGATTTATAAAGCGCTCGCAATAGGAGGCTTGTTTGGTGGATGGATTCTTGGTGGCATTTCTTGTGGGGCTGTCTGGCGGCCTGGCTAATCTACTCGTTGACATACCAGCTCTCTGGAACTATGATTGGAGCAATGGGATTCCCAGCTACCGTGACCTTCTTTGGACTCCGCATAGGCATCTCCACACTCCGGTTTTCTGTCTCCTCGTTTCTAGCATTGTTTGGATCTTCCTTGCTGCACTTGTACATGGATCCTGAG
>JAHLWJ010000621.1 GCA_019057975.1 Promethearchaeota archaeon
CCTGAACATCCATATCCTCAAGGTTTAGAAGATTGCATTACTTCTTATAAATGGCTGTTATCGATAGGTATAGATCCAAAAAATATTATTATATCTGGAGATTCTGCTGGAGGTTACTTTACATTACTTACTCTTGTGCATCTTCGAAATGAAGATATCCCTTTACCAGCAGGAGCTATTGTATTTTCCCCAGCTACGGATATGGCAATGACAAGTGAATCTTTTAATAAAAACGCATCTACCGATCCCATTCTTGCTGACATAGGAATTTATTGGTGGGTAGAATGTTATTTAGCAGGAGTGGATCCTTTTAGCCCCGTCGTATCTCCTCTTTATGCTGATTTAACAGGTTTACCTCCAATTTTAATTCAAGTAAGTACAAGCGAGATGCTCTTTGATGATGCTAAAAAGTTTTTTGAACGAGCAAAAAAAGCAGGAGTCGAGGCTACTTTGCAAACCTGGGATGCTACTTTGCATGAATTTCAAATTTATGATTTGCCAGAATCTATAGAAGCATTCTCTAAAGCAAGTGAATTTGTTGAAAAATTATTTAAATAATTTTTTTTTCGTTCTAAACATTTAGTTATTTCATTTTAAAAATAGAAAACGTTCCAATTGCTTTACTGATAAGTTTTTCTTTATTCATAATTTCAGATTCAAGAACACTAATATTTTTACCTTTATGAATCACTTTTGTCTCACATATTAGAGTACCATCTTTAACGGGTTTAAAATAAGCAATTTTGACTTCAACTGTTGCACATAGTTCATTTTCTTCCAGTAGAGAATATAATGCTGCTCCCATACCCGTATCTGCCATTGAATACATAACTCCCCCATGTAAAAATCCGTGTGGATTCATTAATTTCTTTTCAACATTTAAAGTGCATTGTGAATATCCCGTTTCAAGCTTTGTAAACATTAAACCAATTAAATCACCGAATGGATGAAAACCTTCAGTTTGCAGAGGAAATTTTTTTGCCATAATCTAAATGTGTATATTATTCTTCCTTAATAAAACCCATAAAACACGATTTTTAAGATGTAAACTCTCTTACAAGAATAATATAATTTTATGGCAAACTCTCATATCTCATGAAAAGTTAAATTAAATTACTACCGATAAATTTATAATTTTTAAGAATAAAAAAAAATTAAATCTCTTAAAGAAACTTAATATATCTCAAGATAGAACGATGATTATTTGGATTGTAGAGAGCGATTCTGGTATAAAATTGTTATATAAGTCTTTTTTGAAAACAGACGCAGATGAAGATATAGTTTCTGGTTTTTTAACGGCGTTTAACCACTTTTCTATGATGGAATTTAAACAATCTATTGACTCTATAGAAATGGGGGGCCTAAGATGGAGTTACATTGTAGAACCAAAATACAATCTACTTTTTGTCGCAGCTGGTACTAAGGAGATGAAGACAGAAATTCTAAAAACAAGATTAAATGTTATAAAAAACGCGTTTATCAAAGAGTTCGATCCAGTTTGGGAAAGAAAAGGACATAATTGGGACGGTGATATTAATATTTTTTTACCATTTCTAAAATTAATAGAGGATTATTATAATCAATGGCAGGAGGTTGAAACTTTAACACAAACGGCAGATTTTTTTGATATTTTGGGAATATTCCAGAACATTTTTATTATGTTAAGAAATATTGTTGAAAAAAAGATGTATAGTAAATCAAAAAATGAGATATTAGACCAAATAAATTTAGTTTATGAATCCTATCAAAATCAAGATGCCTGTAAAAATGAACCTGAATTGAAAAATATCTCCTTTTCAAAAGAATCTTGGTTCGATATTATCGACATTAATTTGATTAAATGTGATAAAGAATTAGTTATCAACAGTTTAAAATATTTTCTGACCCAAGTAGTTAAAGTGCTAAAAGAGGTAAAAGGTGATAATTTATGCCTAAAATACTTTAGAGAAGAAAAAGTATATCGCTATATTTTTAATAATATGGTATTATTAAAAGATTTATATCTAGATATGTACTTGCTAGAACTCTTTCTATTACTATAATCTTATCTCTCACTTATTTAATTCATTTATAAATTTTCAGATATTATATCTTGGATATTTTTATAATAATAAAAGGAGGCTCCTGCCAAAAACCTCAATACGAGGTCAAATCCATTAAGTAGGAGGAGTAAATTTTTAAGTGTAACGAATTACACTACCAAAAGACAAAAATCCAGGGGATTGACAGGAGCCATTTTTTTTGTCGTTAATTTTTTTGAATTTATAATTACTTTTATTATACAACATTCTGTATTATATAAATATTCTAATGTGATTCATACATATAAATCTTTAGAGTCTGGATTTATCCTATTTATACTATAGAAATAACTGATATATATCGAAAAGAATAATAAGGTTAAAGCTAATTATTTATTAAGGATATAAATAATTTCAATCCTAACTATTTGGTGGAAATATTATGTCGGAAAATGATTCCAATTGCGAAAATGGCACATGTGAAACTTTAAATTTTTCTGAAATCTTTCAATTAATCAATATTTTAAATAAAAAATATGAGAAGTTACAACGCCGAATTGTTAAAAGTGAAAATCTTACTCCTCCTCAATATTCTATTTTAATGGAACTTTGGAAATCTGACGGTAAACAATTCAAAGATTTAGCATCTGCGTGTTGTTGTTCCCCCTCAACTATAACAGGAATAATTGATACTATGGAGAAAAATGATTTAGTACATAGAGAAAATAACCCTGATGATAGACGAAGTCTTCTTGTCAAACTTACTAAAAAAGGAAAAGAAATAAAAAGTACAACACCCCCAATTAAGAT
>JAHLWJ010000622.1 GCA_019057975.1 Promethearchaeota archaeon
ACTGAGGAAACGATATAATTAGATGAAATTTGATTTAATTTGACACTAACGATTTCACCTTTTTTACCTATAAAACCAGGAATTATCACTTTAATATAATTACCTGTTATACCCCGTGCACACATTCTTCCTTCTTTGTCTTTTATCTCGTCCTCGACTAAAACATCGGCAATCGAATCAAGAAATCTTTTTTGAAAATCGTAAAATAATTCTTTTGACAGGTCTTGTAACTTTTTACTTCTTTCTTTTTTTGCTATATTATCGACTTTATCTATTAACAATGCTGCTAAACATTCTTTACGATTGGAATACTGAAAAACATGCATTTTTGTAAAACTGATTTTTCGGACAAAATTAATGGTTCTATTAAAACTATTAGTATCCTCATTAGGAAAACCCACCATAATATCTGTGGTTATAGCTATATCAGGTATTATTTCCTTTATTAGAGATATTTTCTTATAAAATATCGAGGTATCATAAGGACGATTCATAAGATTAAGAATTTTATCATCACCACTTTGCAAAGGAATGTGCAGGTGATGGCAAAACTTAGGGGTTTTTTTAAAAACATTTAATAATTCATCATTAATATCAATTAATTCTATCGAACTTAAACGAATTCTTTTTATTTCTTCAAAATTACTAATTAGAGAAATTAATTTTGCTAAATTTGTCTTGTCCTTTTCTGCATCCTTTCCATACGTACCTAAATTAATTCCTGTAAGGACTATTTCCTTAACTCTATTATTATTTAAATTAGAAACTTCTTCTAATACATCTTCTACAGATCTGCTTCGAGCAGGACCTCTAACATATGGCACTTTACAATAAGTACAGAACCTATTGCAACCATCTTGTATTTTAAGCCAAGCACGGGTATGTAGACTGCTTGATCTGTTTTTAAGAATATTGTCATATTTTTTTAGATATTTTGCTGGGCTTACTCTAATAATCGTATCATTGAAATCTATCTTCTCTAATTGTTGTAAAATATCATTCTTTTCCCCATTTCCAACTATCAGATTTATCCCTTTTATTTTTTGAATATCTTCATAATCAGATTGTGCATAGCAGCCAGTTACAATTATTTTTGCTTTTTTGTTTTGGCGGATTGCTTTTCTTATCATCTGTTTAGACTTTCGATCCGCTTCATGAGTGACAGTGCAAGTATTTATTATATATATATCAGCATCTTGGTGAAAATCTACTAATTGAAAGCCTTTATCTTGAAAAAAATTGATAATGCCTTCTGTTTCATATTGGTTTACTTTGCATCCAAGTGTTTTGAGAGCAACTTTTTTAATGATTATTCCTTCCTTTTTGTATTTCGTATGTCGTATTTCGTATATCGTTAAGAATGCAGAAGCCTAATCAGTATCAAGTATCAAGTATTGAGTATCGCGTGAAGAAAATAAGGATTCAAGTGTAGGGGTTCGATTTATCGAACCCGTCTGTTTCGGGGCGGATGAATCCGCCCCCTACAGGAAATAAAGGAAGCATTCAAATGCTATTCTCTGACAAAATTGTTACTGATTATTTTACTGATTGCTTAGTTGGTAACCTGCTCATGTAAATTTATGACTATAATCCTATTTACTTATTACATATTACTTATCACTGTATCCTATACTATATACTTGATACTGGATACTCGATACAGTTTTGTTTTATCCAAAGGCATCTTTTATTTTATCAAAAATACCCTTTTCCCCTATTTTTTCTAAATCTTCGCCACTTAACTTTGCAAATTCTAATAATAATTTTTTTTGTTCATCATTCATTTTTTTAGGTATTTCTACAATAATTTTGACATATTGATCTCCTCGGTGTTTCGTTCCGATTTTAAATATACCTTTTCCTCTTAGCCGAAAAATATTATTAGATTGTGTGCCTGCTGGAATTTTTATGTTTACTTTTTCTTCTAAAGTGGGAACAGCGACTGTACCTCCCAATGCTGCCTTCACAAAACTAATCGAATAAGTACAGCTAATATCTATTCCGTTACGCTTAAACATTTTGTGTGGTTTCACATATAAGACAATATACAAATCTCCGGAGGGTCCACCTCGTTCACCAGGTTCACCCATCCCGGTTAATCGCAATTGATGGCCTGAGTCGACACCGGCGGGTATTTTTATTTTAACTATTTTATTTTTCTTTACTTTCCCTGTACCCCTACAGTTAGTACATGTATCCTTTATTGTTTTTCCTTTTCCTCCGCAACGAAGGCAGGTTTTAACATTAACAAATTGACCAAACATTGTATTTTGTTTACTTCTAATCTCACCCGTACCATTGCAACTAGAGCAGGTTTCTGGGGTAGTTCCAGGCTTAGCTCCACTTCCCTTGCATTTTGAACAATCTTCCCAATTAGGAACTTCAATTTTAGTTTCTTTGCCAAAGGTAGCATCCTCGAAATTTACTTCCAAATTATATCTTAAATTAGCTCCCTTTTGAGCATGTGTTCCTCTTCCACCTCTTCGAGTGCTTGCTCCAAAAAAAGAATCAAAAATATCACCAAAATCTCCGAAGTTACCAAAATCAGAAGAACCTCCTCCTTGAAAATCAAATCCCCCCATGCCTTCGGCAGAACCAAATTGATCATACCTTGCCCTCTTCTCCGAGTTGCTAAGTACCTGATAAGCTTCATTTATCTCTTTAAATTTATTTTCAGCATTACTGTCGGAAGAATTTCTATCAGGATGATACTTTAAAGCGAGCTTTCTGTAAGTCTTTTTTATTTCTTCGGGAGTAGCATCTTTTTTTACCCCCAAGATTTCATAGTAGTCTCTTTTTGCCAATTAATGTTCCCTCTTTCCTCGTA
>JAHLWJ010000623.1 GCA_019057975.1 Promethearchaeota archaeon
TAGAAACTAAAGGATTGAAAGTAATTATAATAAAACGAGAATGTGCTTTACAAGCTCATAGATGGAGAATGTCTCAAATTAAAGCTCTTCAAGAAAGTGGCGAAAAAGTTCAGGATATCTCTTATTATATTGGCGGGTGTAGTATGTGCTATGAATGCACCAAAGTTCTCAGTTGCCCCGCAATAAGGAGAGTAAAAACTGAAGGAATTGAAGAAATGCAAATAGATCAAGATAGGTGTATAAAATGTGGCGTTTGTTATGAGGTATGCCCGAACGGGGCAATAAGAAAGTCAATTATAAATTTATTTGGAGAGGAGGTGTTATTTCGTGAAATTTAAAGAAACTGATATTGTAAATATTGTTATAGCTGGAACCGCAGGTCAAGGAGTTATCACACTTAAAAGATTAATTGAATTTGCGGCTCAAAAAGCTGGAGTTGAATCATGTTTTGGAGCGGAACAACACGGGCTTGCTCAACGTGAAGGGGCAATAATTAGCCATACACGTTTTCAAAAAAGATTGACTGAAAATCCAAGACATAATTTGCAATCATCATTGATTAGCTTTGGGGATGCCGATTTATATATATGTATGGAACCTGTTGAGGCTTTACGTCAAGGAATTTATGCATCCAACAAAACTGTATTTGTTCTTAATTCCCATACTATTCCTGGTATAATGATTGCTGCAAATTTAGAAGAATACCCTCCTTTAGAGAAAATAGTAGAGTTTTTGAATCTTTATACAGATTATGTATATCACATGAACGCAACGAGATTGGCTTTGGAAAAATTTAATCAAAATCAACAAGTTAATATTATTATGCTTGGATTTGCAATTCCAACAGGTAGAATTCCATTCATTGAAATTGAACACTATGAAGAAGTTATAAAGGAATGGCTCCCTGACATAGATTCAAACATTAAGGCTTTACATTTAGGGATAGAAAAAGGAAAAGAAACCATTTCATTCTCAAATGTTAACTAAATCTCCAAATTTACTTAGTTCAATGCGATTTTTAATAAACTAATTAAAGATGGGGTGTTTATGTTTTTACATGGACATTCATGAGAAAATTGAATTAATTAAGCGAGGCACTGAAGAAATATTAACAGAAGAGAATCTACAACATCTTTTAGAAACAGGAGTTCCACTAAATCATTATATAGGCTTTGAGATATCTGGTAAAGTTCATCTAGGAACAGGACTAATTTGTATGGCAAAAATTAAAGATTTTATTGATGCTGGAATTTCTTGCTCCATTTTTCTAGCAGATTGGCATAGCTGGATTAATGACAAATTAGGAGGAGATATGGATAAAATTCGAGAAGTTGCTATAGGATATTTTAAAGAAGGACTTAAAGCAGGGTTACTTTGCGTGGGGGCTGACCCAAACAAGGTAAAATTTACCCTTGGTACAGAATTATATCATAATAATGATGATTATTGGGAAACCGTTATTGATGTCTGTAAAAACATTACTTTAAGCCGAATGCAGAGAAGTATCACAATTATGGGAAGAAAACAAGGAGATAATGTGGATTTTGCAAAGTTACTATATCCTGCCATGCAAGTTGCTGATATATTCATTCAAAATATCAATTTTGCTCATGCAGGTTATGATCAAAGAAAAGCTCATGTAATTACTAGAGATGTTGCTTTAAAAATGAAGAAGAATAACCTTGTTGATACTGAAGGTGAAAAAATTAAACCTGTTTGTGTTCATAATCATTTGATTTTGGGCTTACAAAAGCCACCAATCTGGCCTCTTAAAGATGATGAGCAATTGCGAGAGCTATGGTCTCAAATGAAAATGAGTAAATCGGTACCCAATTCTGCTGTATTTATTCATGATAATCCTGACGAAATAAAAGAAAAAATAGGATCCGCTTTTTGCCCTGAGGGAAATGCCGTATTTAATCCAATACTCGATTGGACGAAATCAATAATTTTCAGAGAAAAAGACTCTTATTTTCAAGTAAAAAGACCAGCAAAATTTGGTGGAGATATGGATTTTTATTCATATCAAGAATTGGAAGATGCTTATCTAAATAAAAAGATTCACCCTCTTGACTTAAAAAATAGCGTTTCAAATAAAATTATAGATATATTAGAACCCGCAAGAAAACACTTTGAAAAAGCTAGAGTAAAAAAAATGAGAAATCATATGGAAGAATTAATAGTTACTCGCTGAAGTAGTAAATTCTTTTTGAAATAAATATTTCTTAAATTAGAAGCAAAAATAGATTATGTTCTTTTAATTACTCTAACTAATCCTTTTTTTCGGAGCTGTTCCATCATTTTTTCAATTTCTTCTACACTTTTTTGAGCAATCGAAGCAACTTGTTCAATTGTGTTCATACCATCACAAATTTTAAGGACTTTAAATTGCTCTTTTGTAAGCATTCCCAATTGTACTGCCATTGGAGAAATTTCCTTCACAATCACTGGAATTCTCACTTCACCACCTGCTTCTACTGTTTCTGCCCCAATTTCTTCCGTGCTTGGCGATTCACCAAAAAAAGATTTCACTCCTGTGATATCATAATTATCATTAATATAGACATAAATCGTATGTTCTTGTCCAGAAACATCATCTGTGTCTTCCAGATCAGGAGAAGGATTAGCATGCTTATATTCTTTTGTATAAATACCCATTTCAAGACCGCTGATAATCTCTTTTTTGTCTATATTTAATGAAATCATATCTTCACAGATATCACACCACGCCCATGCTTCAATAAGTTGGTAATATTTTCTCACTTTATTTTCTGGCATTGTAATATACTTTAAGGTAAATTGAAATTTATATATTTA
>JAHLWJ010000624.1 GCA_019057975.1 Promethearchaeota archaeon
AGAATCTTCTAGGTGGTAAAGGCGCTAATCTAGCTGAAATGACAAAATTAGGGCTAAATATTAGTATAGAATTCTATCCAAATTAATAAAACCAATTTCTATATTTCTCAATATTGTACCGATCTGATAGCTCATTTAATTTCTTGTATAGCTTACCCGCAGCCTCTCCTCCTATCCAATCAAGTATCTTGATAATTTTTTCATGTAATTCACCATTTCGATCAATTAATTCAGATAAAAAGGTATCAGCAAGAAAATCACCTAATTTCTCAAGATTCTCAAGATATTCCTCAGCCCCAGCTTCTTCTAAAAGAAAAGCTGTAAGAAATTGTTTCATACCAACCTCAATTTGATCAGCCATCTTTAGAAAATCAAAACCTCGCATTTTAGGTAAAATAATTTCAAATATATCATCCCTGTATTTTTCTTCTAAAAAATTAACTAGTTCTTTAGGCGTGAAACATCTTAATAAAACATTTAAAATGTATTGAAAATCCCATAAATCATTATCATTTACTAATTTTAATTTATATCTAGTATTTTGGAGGAAGATATTTATCCTACTACTCTCAATGTTAATCAGAGCTTCTAAAACTGGTAAACTAATATAACCATTTTTATCTAAGATGACTCCTATTAAATATTTAATCTCTCCCTCTCCAATCTTCGTGAGAACTCTAATATTTATAGAATCATTATAACGATAAATATCAAAATTTTTTAGATTTTCAATAAGCGAATCTATAAAATTCTTGAGATTAGATTCTTTAGGATGTCTAACAAGTTGTTTCAATTTTTCATCATCAAGAGAATCAACAAATCCTAAGAATTCTATGGATGACATTCTATCAATAATCGAGTAAGTACCAATAATTCGTAAAAGCTCTTTGAAAGAGTTAAACTCAATACCATATAACAAACTACAGAACTGTTCATTATCAAGGCATTCTAAAAATCCTTCCTTTCTAAGATACTCCTTTACTGTCTCATTACCCTCCTCGAATCTTTTTGCGACTTCTTCTTTAAATACTCTTTCAGCAATTATATCTCCAACCTCAGTTAATCTCTTTAATAAGGGGAATGCAAGACTTCTATGAATTAACTTTGTGTTATAATCATTCTCGTACCATACTTGTAAATTACTACAATGTCCCCAGAATTCAACATCAGGCGGTATAGTAATTTGTTTGTCTTCTTCATGTTCAAGTGAACGATCTAATCTCTCAGCAACATCATCAATTGATTCAATATCTTCTAATAAAGTCGTCTTATCAATAGGAATATCTAATAATAAGAATTTGCATTGATTAAATCTTTCTTTATTTACATAAATAATAGTCTTATTATCTTCAAGTCTTAGTGTAATAAATCTGTTAATTATATATTCTTCCATATTGAATCCTGAACTTTTAGATAAACTCTTCTGAGAAGATATAAGACATTTTGAATTTAAAATTCTTTCGATATTTCCTGACTCTTGACGAATGATTAATATTTATCTTTTTACACACTATACAAATTAGCATATCCAAACCTCATATTTTCAATTCTTTTCGCTCTATGATACCATCTGATTCCCAATTCTGTGAGTAGGTAAAACTTCTTTATGCGACTATTTTCTCTGTCAAACACAGAATTCTTCATCGAATCTTTATTTGTGGGCGTTTTCATAGTTCTTTTACCTCTTTAGTCCATTTTGAAATATTATAAAATTTGACATTCGATTCATCTTGTAGACCTTTATAATAGATTATTAATAACAATGGAGAAAGAAATATTTGAATTTGTAGATTATATGGTTGGTTCTGATTATGAACGTTCATATAATATACGTTTTCAGGTTGAGAACCTTCTTATAGGGTGGAATGGCTATGACTCAAATTATGGATACAATGAGAATGAGAATATTTTTCAGCGAGAAATAAAGTTTTGGCAGGTAGAAGATCCAATTTTAGGAGGGCCCTTTGTCTTACCATTAAATAAGGACCATTTCAGTGGAAAGAATATAAAGATTTGGAGAGATTTTAGCTTTGGCATTGACTTTAGTGTTTCACATAGTGACTTTGATCCAGTTTCTTATAATATGAGAGCAATTAAAGACAAAGCGGCAGTGATAATGAAAATAATTAAGGATAATTATGGTGATCATGGAAAAGTGAGGATTTATCCATTATATAGACCTAATCCTGATATAGGGTATCAACACCTCTTAAGGACAGATATTTATTCTTCAATTATTCCAGATTCTAAACCAATAATTCCTAACAATGTAAAGAAGGATGCTAGAAGGTTTGATATTGATTTATCCGACTCCAGCGTTCAACAGAAATTAGAGCATATCGCTAGGCTAGCTCTAGGTTTTATAGAACCAAATGCTAAGTCTCCATTCACAAAAGACTTTTTATTTATTATGACTGTTGAGAATTTTGGGGATATTCCTATCTATGAGTATAATAAAATGGTATGTGCTTTTGATCGTCATCGTTTTTATAATCCTGAAGAAATATTATCTAGTGGTTCTGGATTAATAGGCAAGTATAAGCCTCTTAAAATTACTGAATTTGAGGAAGGTATAAATATAAAAGGAAATTATATGAAAATTTGGGAGAGTTCTTTATTTGTTACTTCTAATATAAAGTATCTGTTTCCGAGTTCTTATAAGGTATGGTGGTAGTTTATATGTTTAATGCATAATCAAATTTTTTCTTTTTTTGTATAATAATCTGAGTTAAAGATTATTATAAGTTTTTAACTAGAAAAATTTATTTCTTTTAAGGAATTATATTAATTCAATAATTTCATTTGATTGATTAAAT
>JAHLWJ010000133.1 GCA_019057975.1 Promethearchaeota archaeon
AATTTCTTTAATCATTATGTAAATATAACTACGATTTTAAAAGAATGTTTTCTATTTTGGAAATTAGAATAACATTCTTTCAATCTTAGTAGAAAGATTATAGAAAAGAAGAATTTTTAACTCAACTGATTTTAACTATATTTCTTGCATCCATGCTCTAAAGTTAGAAAATTTAATATCAAATTCTTTTAACTTAGTTTCGATAAATAATAAGAATTTTTCAGGGATGATAAATGATCCTCGTCCTAATTTTATTCCCTGAAATTCTTTCACTAACCCTCTTTTTTGATATCTATATATTTTTTCTGAATATTTCTTGCTAGTTTTGTATCCATATAGTATTCGTTTTAGTTTCATTTTATCAGAATTATTTAATGCTCTTAGATTCAAAGTAATAATTTGATATGGTTTAAGGTCTAAAACTTTGATTAATTCTTTATAGAAATTAGAATTTCCATATAATAATTGTCCTTCTGCTAAAATATTTTCAAGGAAAATCGTATCCCAGTTATTAATATCTTCCGGAAAAATGAAAATGCATTGAACGGAGCGATTTAATTCCTTTTCTAAGCTTAAAAAATAATTAAAAATGGTGCCTTCCAAATTTTTAGAAGTACTTCGCTTAAATATTACACAAATATCAATATCACTCTCTTCAATAAATTTTCCAGAAGCTAAAGACCCAAATAATATAATATTTTCAATCTCTTCATATTTGGAGAGATTAAGGTCTATAAAAGTCTTAATATTATTAATTATCTCCTCCAATTTTGAAGTACTCCTTAAATTTTTTATCTGGCTTTCTTCAAGTTTCATATTAAAATTACTCGGTTAGTATCTTATTGCATATTTCTTCTAATTTATAATATTTTTCCTTCAATTCATTAAAATCTTTATCCGTCCAACTAAATCCATAAGTAAATTTTGGGCGAATTTTATTTTCAATATCTTGAAATAATCGCCATACTTTTTCCGTTTCTTTTTCAAAGATGTGGGGATTATTTTCTAAGATTATCCTTACTTTTTGATGTTTGTTGATATGTATCCGATATTTTGATGCACAGCTTTCAATTAAATGATATATCGAAAGAAAGTATAATTCCGCTCTAGAGGGTAATGAAAGATCCTCATTTTCAGCATCTCTTTTAAAATTCAAATACAATTTTTTATGATTTTCAAATTTGCTCATGCTTCCTAAATAACTCCTTTTTCGTAATATAATAATGCGAAAGTACTTAAAAATTTTTACATGATTTTAGAAATAGCTAATATTTTTTCATTAATAGTTGAAAGAAGATAAATCAAAATCAAATAAATGTTAAATTTCTTCCTAAGAATTGAATTCAATTTGATAAAAACTTAAGGAAATTAATTTATTTGAGCAAGAAAAAGATCCGCAATAGTAAGCCATTTATGTTTTGTTTCAGGATCAATAGAGCTGTTCTCTGTTAATTTCTTCCCTTTTTTAAGATTATTAAGAGCTAAGTCGAAATTTTTAAGCTCTATATAACAGATACCTAGTTTAATATAAGTTTGATGAAAATACCACTCTTTACTAGCTAATTCTATAGCTTTTAAGAATTTTTGTATCCCTTCTTCATACCGTTCAAAATACATTAAAATTTCTCCATACGTATCATGATACATTGCATTATCAGGAGCGTTATCTACAAGATCCTGGATAATGTTGAGAGCTTCTTCTCTTTTATCCAAATATTGGAGCCAATAAGCTTTATAATTAATAAGATCATTATTTTGAGGATACTTTTCAATCAATTCATTTATTATGTCTAAACCGGCTTTTACTTCTTGCATCCTTCTAAGAACAGATGCTTTTTTCATTTTAATATCAAGTTCACTCTCAGGGAATATTACCAGCATATCGTCTAATAAATTCAATACATCATCGAATTGATTATAATAAACTAAAATTCTTATCTTTGAATAGTATAAGTCAAGATTCTCTGGATTTGATTCAATCTTAATATCAATTTTTTTAATTTCTTCTTTATAATCATCTTGTAAATCTTCGATACTTCTTGATTGAAATATATCTATCATATCCTGCCAAATTATACCTTCTAATTTATCAAAAGTCTCTTTAAATTCAACTTTTGCTTCAATTTTATAAGCTAAATAGTTAATGTATTCCGGCAAAAAAATCTGTAAGGATTCTTTTAAATCAATAGGAAACAGTATCTTACAAATATCTTCTAATATATCATTTATGGTGCTACTTATATCAAATGTTCTTGAAAACAACTTATTTAGATATGTAAATTTAGTGATATGATCTTCTGTGATAGCTCGGAGTATTATTTCTAATCTTTCATTCTCCTGAAAATAATAATGCATATCTGGTTTTATGATGATTTTAAAGAATTTAATGGGAAAAATTTGATTCTCGATAATTTCATCAATATAATAATCCACTTTAGATTCTTTAATTCCATAAGTGTTCGAGAACTCCTCTACGGAAACATAATTAGGATATTGACCAGGGTGATTAATTGAGATAAAAAGTAGGATTTTGTCAAAATCTTCCTCATTTGTTAGCATTGCTTCAACTCGGGTATAATCCAATTTCAGCAAATTGTTGAGTAACCTAAACTGTATGTCTTTATTTTCAATGTTATATTTATTAAAAAATTTGATAGTTTTTATTGTAATCTCTTCAATTCTCTTACTTTCTTCCTCTAAAATTGATTGTTTATCTAAATCATATTCTTGTAATATCCTAGAATATTCTATTTTACCTGAACGGGTAATTCTATATTTCTTTTCCTCTTTTTCTATAAAGCCTTTATCGAGTAATAAGTTTATATTCTTAGACAAGGATGATTGATTGATAGAAAGAGGTTCTGCTAGGAAATCGGCCCATTTGCAATAAACATTGTTATAAACCATCCAAAGAATCCAATGATCGTAATTTCTTCTTCTTTTAATTATAGCAGGGGGATAACTTAGAGTTTTTTTTTTTTCTTTAGCTTGTGATAATTCAAGATATCTCTTTCTGCCGTCTGAAGTAATTTTATAGTGCCCTCTTGAAATATTCTCAGCGTATCCTTTCCCCTTTAATAATGATAGATATTTTGAGAGAGTAGATAGCCGAAGTTCAAGCGGTTTTTGAGTAAAATTAGACCACTCACATTCTTCATTATTATATAACATCCAAAGAATGATATGCTCAAAATTTTTTTTCTCCAATGCTGGAGGATTATATATTTCCTTAGGAGGGAAATTTATTAGACTCATGATATTTTCTTCGAAAGACCTTATCTTTAGGTATATATTGTTCATAATACTATATAAATTTCGTTAACTTCTTTTAATATTCTAACTTCGCGTGAAGTTCATAGGATAAAACTAAATATAGTACCCAATCTAAATTATAATTATAAACAAAACTAAAAAAAAAGGTAAAAAAAATGAAAAAACAAAAAAAGGATAATTCGATGGGAAATTTTCTTTTAAATCCAAAGATATTTAAATTTGGATTAAAAGATCTTTAAATAATACTCAATTTTTTATTTTATTTTTTATTTCTTAATTTTAATCTAAGATTCTATTTTAATTTGATAGAACTCAAAATTGACCTTATTTCAAATCTGAGTTGATATAAAACATTTTTTTTTATTGTTTCAGCTAAAATTTTATATTACAAAAAATCTAATCTACTATTAAATATATTATGAAAATTTGTTTTCTACAAATAATTAAATGACCGCTGCTCAAAAATTTCGTTTTAAAATATCAATTATTGGTGACGGGCAAGTAGGTAAAACTTCATTGATTAAAAAGTACACCAAGGGTGGTTTTGAGAAAGATTATGTCAAGACTATAGGTGCCCAATTCTCTAAGTTTGAAAAAGAAATAGAAGGAGATGAGATTAGGTTGATATTCTGGGATATAGCTGGCCAGGATGATTTTCTTTTTCTACGACCTTCATTTTATAAAGAAAGTGGAGCAGCAATTATTGTATATAGCCTTGAAGAAAATGAGATAGGTAAACGGAGTTTTGAGCACATTAATAATTGGCATGAGAATATTAAAAAATTCTGTGGTGAAATACCGATAATTCTATTTGCTAATAAGGTAGATCTAGTTGAGGAAGATAATCTAGATAATTCTGAAATTCAAAAAAAGGTAGAAAAGCTAGGTTTTCTAGGATATTACTTGACCTCAGCAAAAACAGGGCATGGTGTTCATGACGCTTTTAATATTCTTATTAATGAATTGTACTATAAAGCCAAGACTTTACCATGAGCATTATAGGATTAATATCGGATTGTCTTTAAAATTCCGCTTCTATTTGCTCAATCTCTGCTAGATAAAGATTTGCTATTGCTAGCCATTTTCTTTTTGTATCAAGATCACAAAAACATTTGTTTGTAAATTCTTGACCTTTACTTAGATAATCAATTGCTAAATCATAATTTTCAAGTTCCTTATAACATATTCCTAACTTTATATAAGTCTGGTTAATATACCACTCATCACTAGCTAATTCTATTGTTTTTAGGAATTCAATAATGGCCTTTTCATACCCCTCGAAGTTCATTAAAATTTCTCCATATGTGTCATGATATATTCCCAACTCGGGATTTTTTTCTATAGCCTTCTCGATGGCCGTTAAAACCTTTTCTTTTTCATCTAAATATTGTAACCAATAGATTTTATTAAGATTAAGACTATTATCTTCGGGATATTTTTCAATTAATTCATTGATTATCTCTAAACCTGCTTCAATATTTTTCTTTTCTTTAAGAATATACGCTTTTTTAATTTTAAGATTCCTTTCCCCTTCAGGAAAATCTTCTAGTAATTTATCTAAAATAGCTATTATTTCGTCGAACTGGTCAAAATAAATCAAAATTCTAATTTTAGTATTATACAAATCTAGAGTTTTAGGGTTTAACTTAATAGCGTTATCAATCGATTCTAGAGCGTCTTCATAATTAGTCAATTCTAGTAAGATTTGGCTTTTTAACTGATAATATCTTGCTTTATTGGTTTTATTTGATTCTAAATTAATAGCTTTCTCTATATAACTTATCCCATTTTCATTATCTGCTTTTTCTGTATCGAATGTATAAATAATATTATAACCAAGTACTAGTCCCTTTAAAACAAGAGACAGAGGTAGGTTAGGATATATTTCTATTGCTTTATTTGTCATATTTAGAGCATTTTCAATATCTCCTAGAGTCATGTATGAAAAAGCTAACAGAAAAAGATAGGGAGCATATATTTCATCTTCTTGATTGATAAGAGATAAATCTACTTCACCCCTTAAGAAATCTATTGATTCTTTATTCCGATTTAAATGACAAAGAATAATTCCTTTAACAATAATGAGATCTAAATTCTTTATCTTCGATTTGGAATTTGTAAAAATTTTCCCCAATTCTTCCAATCTTAAAGCTTTATCATATTCTTTTGATTTTAAATAATCTTGAATCTTTAAATTTAATTCTTCTGGTTTAAACCAAAAAGCTAAGTATGGTTGTAGTACTTCTAATATTGAAGTATTTAAATAATAATTCATTTCGCTTTCACTGATAAATTGATATTGAGATGTTTTATAAATATCTGATTGCAATATTTCTGAAATGTTCTGCCAAATAATTCCGTCCAATTTATCAGAAACACCAACTAACTTCTTTTCTTTCTCAAATTTATATGCTAAATAATTGATATATTCAGGCAGAAATTTTCTTAATGAGTTCTTTAATCCTTGGTCGAATATATTTTGGCAAGCTTCCTCTAAAATAGCATTTACGGTAGAACTCATATTTAGAGGGAGAATTAAATCTGATGAGCCCTCAAAAAGCTTATTTAAATAGGTAAACTTTGTAATATGCTCCTCTGTAATAATCCTAAGCATCATCTCTACTTTTTCATCTGATTGAAAATAATAAAATTTATCTGGGAGAACCTTTAATTTAAAAAATCTTATTGGAAAAATTTGGTTTTCTACTATCTCATCAATATAATAATCAAGAGTAGTTTTTTTAATTCCATATTTTTGAGAGAATTCTTCAGGAGACATATACTTGGGATAATCAATTGGATGGTTAATCGAAAGAAAAAGTAAGATTCTATGAAAATCCTCTTCATCCCTTAATACAGGTTTAATTTTTTCATAATCTAACCTCAAGACACTATTAAGGAATCGAAATTGAATATCTCTCTCACTGATCTTAAAACTTTCAAAAAAATTTAGTGTTTTTTGTGTTAGCTCGGTTATTCGTTTACTTTCTTCTTCTAATATTGACTGTCTGTCTAAATCATAATAAGTTAACATTTTAGAATACTCTGATTTACCCAATCGAGTAATTCTATATTCTTTATCTGCTTTTATTACAAATATTTTTTCCATTAATTTATTCATATTCTTTGATAAGGAGGATTGATTAATAGAAAGAGGTTCTTCAAGGAAATCTCCCCATTTGCAATAGTTATTATTATAGACCATCCATAGGATAGTGTGATCATAATTCCTTTTTGCAAGAATTACCTTTGGAGGATAACTTAATTTCCTTCCACCCTTCTTGGTTTGACCTAATTCGTAATATCTTTCTCTTCCTTTAGAAGTAATACGATATTGATTAAATTCACTTTTTAGAATACAGGCATCGCTCTTAAGTCTATTCAAATAAATAGAAAGTGTTGATCGATTCACTTTTTCTTTTAAATCTGACCAAGAGCATACTTCATTATTGCTTAATATCCAAAGAATAATGTACTCATAATTGGGCTTACCAAATATAGGATTTAAAATCTCATCAGGGGGATAATTACAAGATGTATCCAAAATTCATTCAATTACCAATAGATAATATACTTATAATTAATATATGGAAGGGGTTAATTTATATTTTTTGATTCAAACTCTAATTAGAGTTCAAAAATTAATACTATTTATGGATGAAAATGAATGTAAATATATGAAAAAAAACATTATCTAAATAAAGTCTAAGACTCCATTCAGAGTTCATGAGACTAAACTATATATTAAACCATGTTCTTATTATATTTAATAATAAAACAAAAAAGCGTGAAAAAAGATGATAAATAAAAAATTTGAGAGAATTGAAAGGATTAAGATAAAGAACGATTTAGAAGAGCATAGGGAGTTCATTAATCGAATAATAAAATGATTAATTTTTTCAAATAAAAAAAAATTTAATAGAGGTTGTTAAAAATGAAAAAACAAAAAAAGGATAATTCGATGGGAAATTTTCTTTTAAATCCAGAAAAATATAAATTTGGATTAAAAGATCTTAAATAAAATTCAAACTTTTTTTATACTTATTTTTTTATTTCTTCTAAGAATTCTTATTTTTTATGTGAAATAATCCATTTTTAGTTTCACCTTTAATTTCTTGATTTATATTATTATTATCTTTTTTTCAGGGTGAATCTTATTTTCGCAATTTCACTAATTCATATAAAAATTTTCTGTTTTTGAAATCCTTAAAAGCGAATTATTTTATCATTTATGCGACTATGAAAAATTTTTCCTCAAGAACTCACTTAAGTAACTATCAATATGCTATAAAAATTATTGAAGATTGTAAGGACAATTGGCTTCAAGATCAATTTCCGAATATTGATCAATTATTATATGATTATGATTTAATAGATGTCACTGGAAAAATCCAAGATTTTAAGTCTTATTATCAGTTTAAAGATGCTCTCGATCATTTAACCAACTATAAGTTCATCAGGATCTTAATAGATTCTAGAACAGTTCCTCGAATTTATAAGGGGAACAGAAATATTCCAAACAATTTTACTTACGAAGAATATTGGTCAAGAAATTTTTAAAACCTGATGAGCTGAGTCTTTACGAATTTTTAAACTATTCTAAACTCTATAACTTCTTCTTAGGGATGAACTTATATTAAACAGAGACACATTTTAAGAAAAGATGAGGAGAGTCTAAAACAAGTCTTAAACTCCATTTGAACTTCGCAATGTTAAACTATAAATTAAACCTTGCTCTAACTAAACTTATGAAAAGAAATATGAGTATGAAAAATAATTTACAATATTTTAGAAATATGAATTGAGAGGTGGTGGAATAAATGGTTCAAGTATTAGTTAAGAGAAAGGAATTTGAGGAACCTTTTGAAATAGAAGAAGTAATTATTTTAGAAGAGCTCCCTGCTATTGAGGAAGATTATACGATAGTGAGAGTAAAAGCAGAGGAGAAACCAGTTAAAAATGCTTTATTAAAATTATTGAAGAAAGCTAAATATAATGCTAAGTATTTAGAAGAGAAAATTCCTGTGGAAAAGATCAGAAGAAATATTCACTACAGGAATTATGGAAATTTCTAAAAAACATTCTATCATCATAACGCTGATTTAATTCATCCGACAAGCCGAAGTAGTAAAATCAGGGAGAAATAAAATCAGGGGGAGGGGGACCTTTATTATCCCCCTCCATTTGATATATATTGAAATAATAATGGGAGGGCGAAAAATAATGAAAAACATAAAAATAGAGAGAATTGAAAGGATTAAGATAAAGAACGATTTAGAAGAGTATAAGGAGCTCATTAATCGTATAATAAAATGATTAATTCTTTTAAAATAAAAAATTTAATAGAGGTTGTTAAAAATGAAAAAACAAAAAAAGGATAATTCGATGGGAAATTTTCTTTTAAATCCAGAAAAATATAAATTTGGATTAAAAGATCTTAAATAAAATTCAAACTTTTTTTTTTTCTAATTTAATATTATGAAATTATACATTTCGTACATTTTTCGATTATTTTTGAACAGAAACAAAAATTTTATATTAAAAATTAACTAATCTTAGTTTAATTACATTTTATTAAATAGAATATATACTTATTTTATTTCTTCCAGGGATTTTATGAGTGATGATGGTCGAAGGTTTCGATTTAAGGTAACTGTTATTGGAGATGGCAGGGTGGGAAAAACTTCGCTTATTAAGAAGTTCACTCAAGGATCATTTAAGAAGGATTATGTTAAGACAATTGGAGCACAATTCTCGGTGTACAATAAAGAATTAGAAGGAGATAAAATCAGACTATTATTTTGGGATATTGCTGGGCAGGACACCTTCCACTTTTTACGTCCTTCTTTCTTTAAGAACAGCAAAGCTGCTATTATTGTATATAGTCTTGAGGATAATAAACTTGGTGAAGAGAGTTTTAAGCATTTATTAGATTGGCACGAAGACATTATAAAACATTGTGGAGATATTCCGATAGTTGTATTTGCAAATAAGGTTGATCTAGTAGACGAAGATAACTTAGACGATTCAGGTATTAAAGAAATAGTTAAAGAGAATAATTTTCTTGGGTATTATGTAACATCCGCAAAAACAGGGAAGGGTGTAATTACAGCATTTAATATGATAATTGATGAGTTATATAACAAGTTTAAATTATTATCTGTTGAGTTACAAGATTGAATTATCATTCAAAAGAAGATTTACTGAACTTAGATAATTATTGATATTTCAAGGATGCTTTTATTTTATTAGAGAAAATAAATTTTATTGAGTTTATTTTAATACTAATAAGCATTTTAGAATAATTATTGTTCGAAAAGATGAGAAACAATGGAAGGAGAAGAAAAATATCAATGGGTAAAATGTAAAAATTGTGGATATTTACAGTATAAATCTCATTTAAGATGTTTAAAATGTAAAAATAGTAAATTTGAAAGCATAAACGCTTCAGGAACATGCAGGCTTCTTACTTTTACTATTTTAAAAGCACCTCCTGCTGAATTTAGGAAAAATCCTTCATATGCGCTAGGAGTTGTTGAATTTGAAAATGGAGTAAAAGCACTTGGGCAAATATCAACACAAGATAATTTAAAAACTGGAATGGAATTAAAATCTATATACACTAAAATTTGCGATAATTTAGATGGAAAAGAAATATACAATTATGTATTCGAACCAAATTTATAAAATTTATGGAGAATAAAAATAATGTTTACAAATGAAGAACTTCAGAAAATTAAAAGCAAAAGGTCTGAATGGGAAGAAAAAAATCTATCAAAATTTGTTCAAAAAGGAGAGCGAGAGCAGAAATTTGAAACACCTTCAGGAATTCCTCTAAAACATGTGTATGGGCCAGAGGATATTGAAAATATTGATTATCTAGAGGATCTCGGATTCCCTGGGGCACCACCTTTCACTAGGGGTGTGTATCCAAATATGTATAGAGGAAAGATTTGGTCTATGAGACAATATAGTGGTTTTGCTGATGCGAGTAAAACTAATGAGCGATTCAAGTATCTAATATCTCAAGGTCAAAAAGGTCTTTCAATAGCTTTTGATCTTCCTACTCAAATGGGGTATAATTCAGATAATAAGATTTGTTTAGGTGAAGTAGGGCGAATTGGTGTCACTGTTAATTCATTAAAAGATTTCGAAAAGGTTTTTCAGGATATAGCTTTAGATAAGGTTTCAACTAGTATGACGATAAACGCACCAACATCAATAATATTAGCGATGTATATCGCGATAGGAAAAAAACATGGTGTTAAACAGGACCAATTAACCGGTACACTTCAAAATGATATTTTGAAAGAATATGTTGCTAGAGGCGCATATATCTATCCCCCCAAGCCATCTTTAAGATTAACCGCAGATGTAATTGAATATTGTTCTAAATATTTGCCAAGGTTTAATGCAATCAGTATATGCGGTTACCACATGCGTGATGCTGGAAGTAATGCCGTTCATGAATTAGCGTTTACTTTGGCTGATGGTATTTCATATGTTGAAGAGGTTCTCGAAAGGGGTATTGATATTGATGATTTTGCTCCAAGATTATCTTTCTTTTTCACGGTTCATAATAATTTTTTTGAGGAGATCGCGAAATTAAGAGCGGCAAGAAGAATATGGGCAAAGCTTATGAGGGATAGGTTTAATGCTAAAGATCCTAACTCTTTAAGGTTAAGGTTTCACATTCATACTTGTGGGAGCACCTTGACGGCTCAGCAACCTCAAGTTAATATTATTAGAGCCACTGTTCAATCTTTAGCAGCAATATTAGGAGGGACTCAGTCTCTTCATACCTGTGGAGCTGATGAGGCTTTGGCTCTTCCTACTGAAGACTCAGCTAGACTTTCATTACGAACGCAACAAGTGCTTGCATATGAAACGGGAGTTACAGATGTTGTTGATCCTTTAGGTGGATCTTATTATCTTGAACATTTGACAAATAAATTAGAAGAAAAGGCATTAGATTATATTGATAAAATAGATAAAATGGGTGGTATGCCTGTTGCCATTGAAAATGCTTTCATTCAAAAAGAGATTCTAAATAATGCTTATATGATACAAAAGCGGATTGATGATGGGAGCAAAAAAGTCGTCGGGGTAAACATGTTTTGCACTGATGACAAATATAAAATAGAAACCTTCAAATATGATAAGGAGTCTGAAATGAGAATCAAAGAAGCTCTTAAAAATTTGAAGGAACACCGAAATGAAAATCTCGTTAAAGAAAAATTGAATCAATTGAAAGAAGTTGCTAATTCTTCTGAAAATATTATGCCGATTATGATTGAGACAGTTA
>JAHLWJ010000625.1 GCA_019057975.1 Promethearchaeota archaeon
AAAATATTATAGATTTAACTAATATAAATATAGCTATAAAAGAGATAGAAATAACCGTTTCTACTGGTTAATCATATAATGTTTAATTTTAAGGTAGTTGGGGGGGCTTCTCAGAGAAATTAGAATCAAATTTTTATGGTTATATCACCATATTATTCTTCTTTTTATTCAAATAATATTTTCATTCTTGTATGTTAGAAAATTTACCTTTAAGAGAATATAAAACTGAAGAGAGACAAATAGAAGATATCCTGTTTAGAGCTGTAAACCTTTTTGAAAAAACCGGTTTAAAAGAATTGGCTGAAAAATGGGATACTATCTTGAAAATGTACGTAGGTAAAAAGATATTAATTAAAAAAGATATATATTATCATTCTGAATAACGATTTTCTAGTGTTCCATCTCAGATGTAATACTCATGACGATTACTATCCTTTTATTCTCTGTTAGTAATTAGCCTATGGTTTTGTATAAAAAATATTTCTGTTCATGCCTTACTTAAATCTCAATATCCTAATTTTATACCCAAATTATAATTTGATTTAATTACCTCTTAAATTTTCAATGAAGTCACTAATATAATTGCGATCGTTATCGTTTATTTGAAACAGCTTAAATACACATGAATCTGAAATTCTTTGAAGATTCTTTATCGAGTTTTTATTTGATTTCATGCTTTTAAGTATTTTATTTATGTTGTCACTTAATTTTTGAGCTGATCTCTTTTCATCTATAGTATTGGGCACTTTTAATGGTAACTTCATTAGCTTTTCAATAAGAATTCGGGGAAAATATTTTTTATACGAACCAAACGATTTAATGAAGTAATAGGATAGCAGCTTTGAATTTAAAAGACCTAGGACATATATATTATTAAATTCTGGAACTGGAGAATTATTTATTTTTAGATTATAGAACGATTGAGAGGTTACGGAGTCGTTGTCATAACTTGCGCAAATTAAATTATCCTGACTTAACTGCCTAATTACGATTCGATTTTCATATATCTCTAAGTCCTTGTATTTAATACCTTTTTTGGTCAAATCGATATATTTCAATTCTTTTATGATGTACCTATTCATCGAATAAATAAACGGTTTGAAATTCGATTCAAGTCCATTTGGAATCGCGTCTACAATTATTTTTTCTATAGAATTAGTATTTAAAATAGACATACACTCCTGACATGTAAAATCTTTATTTGGAAGGGGATAAAATCTTTTGCAGTTATCACAAAAAATAACCTTACCCTCCCTCCCTAATTCAACGCCCCTGCATAGATTAATATTAAAATCCGAGCTTTTCATTAGTTCTTCAAGTTTGGGAAAATCTTTATTGAGACGATCAAGAATTCTGATATCATTTTCATTTAAATTGATTAAAAATTCGTAATCCCATTGTTCAATTAAATATTGAAGAATTTTCTTATCAGTTTGAGATTGAGTTAATGGCAATTTTATTATAATTTGATTATTTTTCCTTTTTATTTCATCTGATTCTTTTTCTAAAGTAAGAATTATATTTGAAACAACTGGCTTATCGAATTGAGGGCCGCTATAATAAATCTCTCTTATTTTGGTTGAGTTGAATATATATTTTCTTAGAATTTTGCGATTTGATAACGCGAGTAGAGAATCTGGGATAATATACCCCAGTAACCCGTTTTTTTTTAATAGGTTTATTCCTAATTCAATAAAGATCTGATAATAATCATATTGACCCTTGTTTGTCTCCAAGGGGAGTTTTTCAATGAAATTTCTATATTCTTGCGAAATGGCGCGAATGAATAAATAAGGAGGATTTCCTACTACATAGTCATATTTAGTATTAAAATTAAGTTGGAGTGTATCTTTATTGAAAATATTAAATTTTGGCACATCGTAATCTTTGTTATTTTTTATAATTATTTTAATGAGTTTAAAGAGAGTAAAGTAGATGTTGATTTGGCATAAAACACAGGCAATAGGATTTATGTCAATACCGGATATATTATCTTTAACTTTATTAATGATTTGTTCCGCTTGTTTTGGGAATATATTTGAGTTTTCTTTCGAATTGCTATGCGCTATTAACTTCTTTGTTAAAATGTTAACTGCTCTAATTAAAAAACTTCCTGATCCGCAACTTAAATCTATCAATTTCTTATATTCAATTTCGTGCTGGTCTGTATATCCTACACTTTTAAGTATGTAATCTACTATTTGAATGGGGGTAAAAAACTCACCTTTTGTTTTTCTTTGGCTATGAGGAACGATTTTTTCATAGTATTCTGCTATAAAATCCAGTTCATATTTTAGATCGTCTTTTTCTTTATTAGGATTAAATTTTTTTGAATCAATCTTAGTTAAATGTTCGACCACATTATGGATGAAATCGTTTATTTCTTTATCTTTTAAATCGATTCCATAATGTGTTATTAAGTTTGAAAGTATTCCCTTATCTGTTAGGAATTTTTGAAAATCGCTCATAAAGTTCGGTATTCGGTATTATAAATCAAATTATATTTTATCAGATTATATTTCTAATTAACCAGAATAAAGTTTTATATTTAATTACGAGTTCTTCAAGAATATAGAAATCAACAGAGGAGAATTTACTGATCCATTTTATAATACTTATCATGTAAAACTTCTTATAAGGTGCTAGTCCATTATATGTTTATATCATACTTTGTCAATCAACTTTGACAAAAAAATAATCGAAATTCACCACTAAAGATTTCTAATAGAATAGATGATTGCAAGCATATTTATTAGTACTATTGTTATAATCTTCGTATTTGGAGTCATTTATGTAT
>JAHLWJ010000626.1 GCA_019057975.1 Promethearchaeota archaeon
TCTGGTTCCTTCTTAGGTTCATAATTTTTTCCTGGATCATAGTCATTTCCCCAATCATAATCTTCATTGGGATCAAAATTATCTTCCCAATCATAGTCTTCATCTGGATCGTAGTCATTTCCCCAATCATAATCCTCATCTGGATCAAATTCTCCATCATCAAATTCTTCATCGGGATCAGTATCTGGATTATGATCTGGTTCACTCTCCTCGTATTCATCACCAGATTCACTAATAGATAATCTCCTCTAACAGCAATTTTTATTCAATCCTTTTCTTTAAGTTTTGATGTCTCCCCATCTGATTTATCCATAATTAAATTAGAGTTTGATCTTAAAGAATTCCCACAAGCACTACAAAAATTATCATAAGGTTTTATAGAATTTTTACATAAGGGACATACATTCTCAAGTCTATTAACAGAGTGATTTAGACCTGTTTTATATTTGAAATCCATTGTGTATATTGCAAATTTTCGCCCATTTACACCATCGATAACTATTGCATTTCTATTTCCTAATATGGCTAAGTTATCTTGTTCTTCTACATTGTTCGTAAACAACCTACTGCTAGAATGTGCAGTTCTAAACAAAATAAGAATACTAGGGAGCGAATAGATAGATTCGAATAATTCAGATGGCATTTGTGCTGTGAGAATTATCGATATTCCACGACTCCTAAATGCTTCTAGAAAATCAGAGAGAACTTGTTCTAAAAAATATTGAGAAATAAACTCATCATCATTAGAGAACTTAGTGGCAGGTTTTTTTGCGATTGCACCAATTTCATCTAGCATAATTACATTTTTCAAATTATTAGTTCTACTTTGAGGAAAAAAGATTCTTATCATTTGAAAGATTAAATTAACTAATAATTTTTTAATAAATTCATTGCATATGGATTCGGAGAGATCTATGAATACATTCTTGCCATTCATCCATTCTATAAACCAGAATGGTTTAATAGAAGGTAATCTTGTTATCTTATCTAAAGTTGGAGATGATGTCCATCTTATAGCACGATTTTTTATAGCATTTATAATATTCGTTTGATACTTTTTGTGGTATTGATGTTTTTCAAACCAATTCAGAAGCTTTCCAAATAGTTTTTCTAAAGAATCTGGAACATCTTGGTTCTTTTCGAAATACTTAAGCATGACATTGTACATAACAATATCGATTGGTTGTTTTAATCCGAGAGACGAGCTTAGCAATGCTGCTAATTGTTCAAAAGTAACTTCGATGTTTTCCCCCTTAAAATAATAGGGGACTCTAAAGTCTGGATCCCCATATTTTAAGTTTATATCTAAATTATATTGTATAAACTCTTCTTTCTTTCTTAGACTTATAATCAAAACACCACAATTAGGGGCTTTTTTTGAGATTTCATGCTGTAAATGGTTTAAAAATGTAGTTTTTCCAGAACCACTTTTACCACTAATAAATGCATGATGAACAAGATCATTCATTGAAATTGTAATTTTCTTATGGGTTATAGTTCCTCTACTAATATAATATCCGAGGAACAGTTCCTTATTATCAAGTTTCTTTGAAAAACTCACATTTTCATTATGCACCTTAATTGCTTTATTAAGTAGAAAGTATTCAGGAATATTGAAATCAATTGCTTTTGGATTTACAAATCCGGGAATCCTATCCTCTGGAATTAAATCTTTAATGCCACTATAGAATCTCCCCGTATCAATACCAGGAGCATTTTTCCAAAAGACTCTTCCATTTAATATTTCTTCCCATGTGCCTTTTGGCATTTGTTTAAGGGTAGCCCCTTCACCATCTATGTTTTTTATATCTGATGTTAAATATTGTAAGTGCCCTTTTAGTTCTGCTTTTTGATCTTTAATATCTAATTTATTTTCGAATTTTGGGATGATAGAAATATAGATTTTTATTTTAAAATTCTCATCTAATTTATATTCTTTTTCTAATTCTGTTCCTTTAATTTCCCCGATAATAGAATCATCTTCTTGCCATAATATATAAATTTTAATTATGTGTTTTTTATTAAAAGTAAAAAGATTGACAATTTTTCGGAATAGGTTAATTTTTTTATGGAAGAAGGGTTTAGGGAGAATTAATTCAAATATCAGCTTCTGTTTATTTAATTGCTTGAAATCTATTGGCTTTACTTTAACATCTCCAGACAATCCCGGATAACCCTCTTTTAAATAATCCAAAAATTGAAAACCATTTTGAATTGCTTGCTCTTTTGATTTTGCTTTTAAAAAGAATTTCCATGAGAAATAATTATCATCTATTGTAAACTTTGTACCATACACACGACCATCAACAAAAGGATTGCATAACCATGAAGAATCATCTTCATTTTTATTTTTCATATTTGGAACTTGATTGATTTTTATAATGGTAAGGTAAAATTCAGGTTTCAATTCTTACACCTCTTTTTTAAAATTTTTAATTTTTTTACTTGGAATTGCATAATGGCATAACAAACTAACCAATTTAAATCTATATTTCCATAGGTAATAGAAGACCATAATAAAAAGGTAGATTATAGTTTCATGAATAAATGGTAATTTTAAAAATGGGATTATCAGCCATACTAGTAATATAGAAAGTAATAAAAGAAGAATCTGATATGTAGAATATTTAGGATTATCTCTAAATGCTCTTGGAATATATGCTAAATCAGCTGAAGAAGGAGCCGCAGAAAACATAATTGAAAGGATAATAAAAAGACATACAAAAAAGATAATTTCATTTGCAGGATGGATTACTTGATATAAAAGTAAAAAGAAAATCCAAAATGAAAAAAA
>JAHLWJ010000627.1 GCA_019057975.1 Promethearchaeota archaeon
GATTAAAATTATGTATATTGAAGCAATTAATTCAATTACTATTTTATTCACCTTCAAAGATTTGATTAAACCAAATTTATTAGTAATAATGTTTACTTAAATTTTCTGCAAATAAATAAACATCAATTCAGATTCAGAAAAAATTCTAACATTATCTTTTGTAATTAGAAAAATCAAATATAACCTTGATGGCATGAGATTCAGATTTGTTAGCTAACATATCGAATGCTTCTTTGTATCTTTCAAGTGGAAATTTATGAGTAACAAATTTAAATAGGTCAATTCTTTTTATTGCCAGAAATTCTAAAAAGAATTCAAAAGCATGAGCTCTTTTTCCTTCAAAATTTTCAATTGAAAACGCATTTGATCCAATAATTTCAAGTTCCTTAAAATAATGTGGAGTATTTTCACACCTTTTTGGAGAACTTACACCAAGAAAAACCAGTCTACCTTGAGTAGTTAGAATTCTCATTCCAATTTCAAAAGTTTCAGAAGAAGCTATAGTATCAATTATGCCATCTACACCATCCATAGCCCATTCTAGACCATGCTCGGGCGAATAAAGTTCAACATTTAAATAATTAGCAATTTCTATTATTAATTCCTCACCCTTACTCATGAAAACATGATTAACTCCTAATTGTAATGCCAAGTCTTTTTGAAATTGATACCTGCCTATGGCAACTACATTTTTAACAGCAAATAACTTTTTAAGAGCTATTACAACTAATAATCCGATTACTCCCAATCCATAAACTAATATTGTAGAATCTTTTCTTGGATTTAAAATTAAAAGTGAATGAAAGGCTACAGCAAAAGGATCCGCTAAAACAGCTTGATCAAATGAAACATTTTCAGGAATTAAAAAACATTGTGATTCATGTACAGAAAAATATGGAGCAAATCCACCAAAACTTCTTGTAGTGCCGAGATGCATTCCAATAGGTAAATTTCCTCTTTGAAAATTTTGACAATGAGTAAAATCTCCACTTTTACACCTTGAACACTCAGGTTTTATACCTCTTGAAGAACATGGAAACCATGGATTAATAGCAACTCGGTTACCGATTTTAAAGTTTTTGACATTTTTACCTATTTGTTCTATTATTCCTACCGGCTCATGCCCCAAAATTTGGGGAAACGTAATAAATGAACGAAGAGGATTATCTGGAGCTCCGTTTAAAGTTAATTCTTTCATATCACTCCCACATATCCCACAATACACAGTTTTTACTATTACCCAATCATCAGCAACTAATGATGGCATGGGAACTTGCTTTAAACTGACAGGTCCTCCCTTTTTCCAATAACCAGAACGTGTTCTTTTTCCCCGTAGATAAGCTTTTAATAATTTAACATATTTCATTTCAAAGATAAGAGCGGGTATAATTTTTTCTTCTTTTGTTTCAATAATCGCTTATTCACCCCTAGTTATCATTAAATGAAAATATAACCTTAATTGATTTGTATTTTTTTTGTGCTCGAGCTGTGAGAAAAGCTTTTTTATATTCTTCCAATGGAAACTTATGAGTAATAATTGGTGTAGGATTAAGACGTCCTTCTTCGAGAAAGCGAAAATAGTGGAAATAAGCATGCTCACGATGATCTTCAAATTCCTCAATTGCAAAAGCATTACTTCCAATGATACTTATCTCCTTGAAATACCATGGGGTCCATTCATATCGTTTTGGAGAAGACACTCCAGTAACAACTATAACTCCAGATAATAGACTATTAGTTTCTGTGTCTTTTTTTCTTGCTTTAACAATACGAATCCCTATTTCAAGAGTTTCTGGAGAAGCTACTGTATCAAATAAATAATCAACTCCCTCTATCAACCATGGTCTCTTCCTTTTTAGAGAAAAAATATCACAGTTTACATGATCTGCAATTTCTTCTATAACTCTATTTGTAGGAGAAGAATTAATCACAAGATCAGCTCCGAATTTTTTTGCCATAGCTGCTTGATGTGAGAAGCGTGAAATTGCGATTACCTGTACGTCATCAAACACTTTCTTTAAAATTAAAATTGTTAAGAGCCCTAAATTTCCACAACCATAAACCGCACAAATAGATCCCGGTTTAACAGGAACTTTTAATATTGAATGAAATGCTACTGAAAAAGGATCTGAAAGTAAAGCTTGTTCCCAAGTAATATCATCTGGAATTGGTATTGTCATAGATTCATGTGCGGGTAGATATTCCGCAAATCCTCCAGTTACATCACTACTATTCCCTGTATGTATACCTGGAGTAAGGGTACCTTTGTTAAAATTCCGACATAAGGTATTTTTTCCACTCTGACATGCGATACATGGAGGATTTATTTGTCTTGACAAACAACTTATCCACGGATTTAATACAATACGATCTCCGACCTTTAAATTCGATTTGGATTTGCCCTTCTCCAAATAGCCAACTACTTCATGACCTAATACTTGTGGCCAAGAAATTAAAGCTGTCATTGGATTATCTCTATTACCATCTAAAAATATCTGTTTATGATCAGATCCACAAATACCACTTAATTTTGTTTTTAAAACACACCAATCTTTAAATTTCAATTTTGGATTAGGTAAATTAACTAATCGTAAAAAACTATATTTTGTAAGGTAACCCTTTAAACTAAAGAATCCTGCAATACGAGCTATACCTAACTTTGAAAGTTTATACTGGTAAAGAAGTGCTTTAATGTGTTATCCCCAAATAAAAATATCTTACAATATTATTTATTCATTCTTAAGTTTTAAAGATAGTTGTAAATTAATGAATATATTAGTAAGGTTAATT
>JAHLWJ010000628.1 GCA_019057975.1 Promethearchaeota archaeon
TCTAGCAGCTTTTCATATTTCTAGATATATTCGAATGTACAATTAAAGTTTATTATAAGTCTTGTCCAAGCAGTGCCAAGGGATTAGAGCCTAAAAACTCAGATGAAAATGGAAACTGCACCTGTTCTTGGAAGGTAGGAAGTAGAACCACTCCTAGTGATTGGAAAATTGTAATAAAAGCTGAAGGAGTGGAGCAGATAGAAACTTATTTTACAGTAACTAAATGAGCATTAAATTAAAATATAAATATTCAAGTGAATCGGATATTTTATTATTGAAAATCTTTGGATACCTTTAAAAAGATTTATTCTTTGATTATCTCTCCACATTTTGGACACTTAATCACTTTTTTATTTTTTTGTTTAATCTCACTAATCATTCCCGAACTAATAATACCCGTAGGTAATGCAATTAGACCAATCCCCAGTAAAGAAATAATAGAACTTAAAAACTTACCCAATGCAGTAACTGGGTATGCATCTCCATAGCCTACTGTCGTAAGTGTTATTACAGCCCACCACATTGATTGTGGAATACTACCAAATACTTCAGGTTGAATATTTCTTTCTACCTCATACATTAAACTGGCTGATACAATTAATAATATTATAACCACAAAAACTGTAATAAAAAGTTCTCCTCTTTTCTTTCTAAGAACATTTCCTATTACTCTTATAGATTCAATATATCTTCCTATTTTAAAGATCCTAAATATCCTTATTAGACGAATTACTCTTATAAATTTAAGGTCAATAGGGATAAGAAATGGAATATAAAATGGGAGTATTGCGAATAAATCAACTAAAGCCAATGGCGTAATTGCATAACGTAATCTTCCAATAAATTTGCCTTTAAAATTTTCATTTAGATTACATACCCATATCCTTAATATATATTCAACTGTAAAAACTACAATCGAAAATAATCCAAATAATCTTAATATCCCAGGTATCCTAGAAAAAATTGATTCAACGGAAGCTAGCATTAGGGCAATTACATTTAGTAGTATCAGAGTAATTATAAAGATATTAAAAGCACTACTAGCCTTATCTCCAGGTTTGGTTATTTCAACAATTTCATATACTCTTCTCTTTACTTTTACATACATTTGATTGATCAATCCTTTCTATAAAACAATGTGGCAAATAAAAAGTATTATAGCATAAGGATTGATTTACTCATCTTAAAATTCTTGTACTAAATAAGGAAAATAAATTGAAATTTCATGGATCACAAGTATAATTGATATTGTACAATTTAAGCCCGTATAGTGGCAAAACTTATAATTGGTCTTGGTATTAATTTAGATTTTTAGGAAAAAAAATAAAATGCCTTACTATTATTGACGGCTTCTTTATTATAACCTTTTTATAAGATGTAGTATTTTGATTTATTTAAAAATTAGATTAAGGAGAATTAAAAATGAATGATAAAAAAAACAATACAGAAGATAAAGATAAAAAAGAAGATATAGAAGAATATATAGAAGAAAGAATAATAAAGGAAAGAAAGGAAAGAGAATTAAAAAAAATGAAAGAAAGACCAACAGTATTTACAAAATTAATATTAATATTTGAGTCTTGTCTTTTTGTTTTTTCACTTTTTTTTCTTGCTATTGGATTAAAAGTCTTTTTAGGAGTATTTTTAATGGGGAGTTTTTTATTCTTTCTAGTACTTACTCTTATAAGTTTATTTAAAAGGAATCTAAGAACAACATTTTGGTTACCAATTATGTTTATACCTTGCATTATGTCACTTATTACTTTTATCACTGTAGTAAACATTCCTTTTGGGAAAACAACTGTACAAGAAACTGGTGTCGAAGAAGCTTTTGAACAAAGTGAAGTAGTTGAGGAGCCGGCACTAGAGGAAATTACTGAGGAGCCTCCCGAAGAAGAAACTGTTCAAGAATCTGAAGCAAAATTTTCTTTTGATGATTATATAGAAGAATCAAAAGTTAGAAAATATAAAATCATTGAAGAAGAGGAAATAAGTCTTAAAGCATTGGGAGATAAATCACTATCAGAATACTCCGCAGAAGAACTTAACAAATTACCTAAAAATTATAGAATGAAATATTCGATTACAGTACCCCGCGACATTACAGAGGAAGAGCTCAAGTCAACTTTATCACAAATAATTAAAAACAAATCTACAGAGAACTTAGAAATAGACGAGATTGTTGTCTTTGCTTGGTATTTTGAAAAGTCTGTAGGTCAGACTGCGGCAATGGGTAGAGCCGAGTGGTGCCCCAATGGTGAATGGGGAGGACTTCCTCCAGAAATAGCAGAAAGTGATATTAGGGATTCATATAAAATCATTTTCTCTATTAATATTCAAACATATGAAGATGAAGTGAAATATGGCCTAACAGAATCAGAAAGGATGCAAGCTTTTTACGATTTAGTAGCACTTCAGGACTCAATACCACTTGATGATCCAGAATGGGATGAAAAACAAGAAGAAGCATATGTAATTATTGCTGAGAAATATGGAATTACTAGAGACCAAGTGTTTGAGATAGGTATTGAAGGAATAACAAAAGGATGGCCTATGCCGGAACTTTAAATTGCTTAAAAACTTCAGCTTATTTTTCTAAAGAATAGTATGTAAAATTAGATACATAGATAATATAAATTGTATAGCCTACCCATTTTCATCGATTCTAGGGGTGTTCTAGTGCTTCATATTTTAATGTTTTAACTACTTATTTAAAAATTGCTGAAAGAAAGAATTTTTCTTGATGTAGGTTTACCTTTTTGCTATATTTGTAATTGTCCTTAGA
>JAHLWJ010000629.1 GCA_019057975.1 Promethearchaeota archaeon
CAATATCTTGGAGGTTATGGATTAGCAGCCAAATTAATTTATGATAATATGCCCGCAAAAGCAGATCCCTTAGGGGTTGACGCAATTCTGGGATTTTTTCCAGGATTATTGACTGGTACAGTAGCTCCTCTTAGTGGACGATATATGATTGCAGGTAAATCACCTTTAACTGGGACATGGGGTGATGCCAACAGTGGTGGCTTTTTCGGACCAGAAATTAAAAAATGTGGATACGATGGGATATTAATAAAAGGGATTGCTGCAACTCCAAAATACATAGCGATTATTAATGATGAAATTAAAATTTTAGACGCTTCAGAGGTTTGGGGATTCGATGCTGTTGAAACTGAAGATAAATTAAAAGAAAAACATGGTAAAGTTCAAGTAGCATGTATAGGGCAATCAAGTGAAAAGCTTTCATTAATATCGGGTATTGTTAACGATAAAGGAAGAATTGCAGCAAGATCAGGATTCGGAGCGGTTATGGGTTCTAAAAAATTGAAAGCTATTGTGCTTAAAGGAAATAAGAAGATTCAACTTTCAAATAAAGATTCATTACTTAGCCATACAAAAGATTATAACAATAAAATAGCAGCAGCATCAGGAGGCATGGTTAGCATATTTAAAACGTATGGTACAACAGCAGGTAATGTCTTTTCAGGAAGTTCTGGAGATACACCGATCAAAAATTGGGCAGGGAATTCAAAAGAAGACTTTCCAACTGAAAGGTTAAATAAAATTTCAGCTGGGGAGATTGATAAATTTAAGGAAAAAGATTTTGGATGTTTTTCTTGCCCCGTTCGATGTGGTGCTATAATGAAAATCCCTAAATTGAATATTGAGGAGACTCATCGCCCAGAATATGAAACTTGCGCCGCATTTGGACCTTTATTACTGAACGATGATCTCATGTCAATTTTTACTTTGAATGAGATATGTAATCGAGCCGGTTTAGACACTATTTCAGCTGGGGGAACAGTAGCTTTTGCAATAGAATGTTTTGAGAATAGTTTAATAAATAAGGATGATACAGATGGCCTCGAATTAACCTGGGGAAATTCACAAGAAATAATTAAATTAGTAAATATGATAATAAATCGAGAAGGAATTGGAGATATTTTGGCAGATGGGTGTAAGAGAGCTTCTGAAAAAATTGGCAAAGGAAGCGAAAAATACGCTATCACATCTTTGGGTCAAGAGCTTGGGATGCATGATTCCAAGTTCATGAGTTCTCTTGGCTTATCTTTTGCTTTTGACCCCACCCCTGGAAGACACACTACTTCGAGCATAGATATGGTAGCTATGGGACCTCTCGGGAGAAATGATCTAATAGAAGGATTTATCCTTCCAAAGAATTTTAGAAAGATGGGTGATGAGCGATTTGAGGCTCACATGTTAGTTAATTCTCTCTCTCAATTTTCAAACAGTCTCGGATTATGTATGTTTTTATCAATGTTCTCGAAATATCCGTTGATAGATTTAATCAAAGCTGCAACTGGATGGGATATATCAATTGAGGAGTTAATTAAAATTGGATTAAGAATACAAACACTACGTCAGGCTTTTACAATACGAGAAGGAGTGATACTTGCGGAGAATGAGCTACCTGGAAGGGCAATCGGTGATCCTCCATTTGAAAGCGGGCCTCATAAAGGTAAAACAATAGATTATAAAAGTGATTACCACGGTTTGTGCGAAAAATTTGGTTGGAATCCTAAGAACGGCTATCCTTTAAAAGATACTTTAATTAATCTAAATTTAGATTTTGTTGTAAAAGATCTTTATTGATTTTTTTTTTTTTTGAAAGGAGAATTAAATTTATAAAAACATCTTAGGGGGAGAGAACGGGTAAGTAAATAGCGAATTTACAATTCTTATCTCCTTTAATTAATGATTTTAAAATTTCAATTCTCACAGGTCTTCCTAAAATACCTTCCCATAGTTGACGATACCAACCAGCACTACAGTTACAAAATGTTGGAGAAATTCCCTCATTAAAATGATTTCTAACTAATGGACAATGGCAATAATTTGCTTTTTTCTCTTCGAGAGTTTGTGCTTTTTCAACCCCTTCAGGATTATAAGGAATCTTAGTTACATAGATTACATTATCCTTAATTACAGGATCTTCATACCAGGCATAATCCTTGTGCATTTCTTTAAGAACTTCATCTAGATCTCCTATTTCCTTATATATTGATTTTAATGTATCAATTCGTTTTTGTGAAAAATTATGAGCGCAAAAAGATAGGATATCGTATTTCTCATATTCTTTTGCAGCCCTGTCTATTCTTAAAATTACAGATTTTATCCATTGAGTTCGCTTATCATTGCTTGATTCAATAGTAAATAATTGCTCTCTATCTTTCATGATTTCCTTTCTTGCTTTTTCACCTAAGACTCTATCTAAACTGTATGATAATCGTTTATCCCATGGATGAATCCCTTTTTGTATTTCTATTTCATTATTCTCCGGATATTTCTTATCATATTGATGAAAAACCAATCGTAACCACTCAGTGCCCGGAATACCATGAAGTTTGAAATATGTGCTTAATTGTTGGAAGCTTTCATCGATGCTTTCTAATGAACCGTAATGGATTTTAGATAACACTTCAACTTCCTCAAGGTATTTAGTGTTAATATTATCTAATTCTATAGATTCTTTAATTGGAAAACAAAGATCTATATCTTTACCTCCTTCACTATATACTCCATAATCAATAATAGCAATGGGAGGACTTAATAAGAAATCTTTATAATATCGATATA
>JAHLWJ010000134.1 GCA_019057975.1 Promethearchaeota archaeon
CTTCCATTTCCTATAGTATCTCCTGGTTGTTGGCCTGCTCCAACTACTATAGCTAATTTTCCCTTTAAACGATCTACCATTCTATTACACTACTTTTTGCATTAGAACATCTTATTTAAAAAATTTATAATTTTAAATATTATTGCATTCCTTTATTGATATTTTTAATATGATATAAACTATTATCGATTAAATTTGCTATTTCTACTTTTTCTCAAGTCATTAACTATTTGGCTTTCGAGAGATTTTTAATCAAACAAAACACTATAATGTTTTGATAATAAGATCCGATTTAAATAGAGGATTCATCCTAAGAATTTTTGACATATCTTTACAGCTTCTTGTGGATCTTTGCCGAAGGCATCAACACCTAATTTATTAGCAATTTCTTCTGTGAATGCACTTCCTCCGATAATGATTCTTACTTTACTCCTCAAGTTTTCCCTTTCAAGCAACTTAACAATGTCTTTCACAGGATCAATTGCTATTGTGAGAAGAGCTGACAGCCCCAAAATTTTAACTTCTGGTTGTTTAACAGCTTCTATAAATTTTTCAGGTTGTACATCAACTCCTAAATCTTCAACGGAAAATCCTGATGCTGTTAATATTGTTTTTACAATATTCTTACCAATGTCATGAACATCTCCTTGAACTGTTCCAATTACAATTTTTCCCTTACTCTGAAGGACAAGATCCCTCTTTTCCAAAATTGGTTTTAATTTTTGAAAAGCATTTTCAAAAATATCACCGCTTGTTATTAATTCTGCTAAGAAATATTCTTTTTTCTCAAAATATTCGCCTACATTTTTAACCCCTTCAGAGAGCCAATCTATTATTCTTAGTGGATCAGTTTCTTTTTCTATTTCTTCTCTCACGATTTCTAATACTTTAGCTCTGTCTAAATCTACCATTGCATTTACTAATTCTTTATTCATCAACGAACACCTTACTATTTGTTCAATAAATTTATCTTTTATAAAAACCGTATTTCATTACACTGTCTTTCATAGCTTTTAGATTTGCTGCTGGAATTTCATCTGGTAATACACACGAAGAACCCAACATATAGCCACCTCCCTCCATACATTCCTCTATTTGTTTCTTACAATAATTCTCAACTTCTTTGGGGCTTCCTCTACCCGTAATTTGTGGAGGAACATTTCCCATAAGGCATGCTCTATCACCTAAAATTTCTTTAGCTTTGAATATATCTGTTTGATCCAAATGAAACATAATCTTACCTTTGGGGAATTCTGTAAAATATTCTAAAACATCTGTGTAATCGTTATCTAAGTGATATTGTACAATAAAATCATTTTTAAGAATGTATTCTGTAATTCTTTTAATATGAGGCCAGAATAATTCAAATTTTTTAGGAGATATGAAATTTGTGGCAATTCTAGAAAAACCAAATAAGCACATTTGTGTAAGATCTTTACGTCTAAAGGCTTGAAACTGGAGATCTAATGTCTTTAGTAGCTCCCCCTCAGTGGCTTCACAAGCCTCTACAACCTTTTCAGGGATTTCAACTATATCAGTTAAAAATTTATTGAAGCTTCTTAAAAACGATAACATATCAACAGGGGGTTCGATAAATGCATCTGCAAGATTCAAGACATCCATTTCTTTAAGCCAAGTTGCTGTATCTAATTTAGAAAACTGAGCTAAATATTTACCAAAATCATTTTGTAACTCAGGTCTTCTCTTAAATGGGTCAAATCCCTTTTCAATTACGAGATCATAATCTTTGCGTTTCATTATTTCCCTCTCATGCATTTGTTCTGGAATATTTCCTTTTGGAAGTGTCCAATCAAAATAGAATTGACTGTGGGAGTTAGGTAGAGGTGCATAATATCCAAGTATAGGAGAACAGCCTGAATAAATATCAAAGCCACCAAACATTTCCCATACTTTTTTTACAGCCTTATAAGATTTTGGTATATTAAAAAAAAACTCCTCTACTGTCATTCCTGTTAATCTTGCCTGAGCACAATGAAATGCTGGGGTAAAAGGAACGCGATCAGGCTCTTTAATAGCTAATGCTGCTTCTACCCTTTCTCTAGGGGTCATTGTCTCATTTTCATGCATTTTTAGGGGCATAAACTCATCCGATTTATTATTCTTTGGACAAAATTAGTTAAAATATATAAAAAATACTTCTAATATATATTTTTTTTTTTATATTACTTGTTCTTTATCTGTATTAGAAAATTTTCTAAAAACAACACTTTCACAATCATTTTAAATTAACACCTACCCTAAATATTCAATCTCCCCTTGAACTCTAATATCTCGTGAGGAGCTTCCTATAAGAATGTTGAATAGACCTTTCTCAGCTTTCCAACAATTATCTTTTTCATCAAAAAAGGAGAGATCCTCTTTTGCTAATTCAAATTTAACAGTTTTCTTCTCACTAGGTTTTAATTTAATCTTTTTAAATCCTTTAAGTTCTTTGAGGGGTCTTTCTACACTACATTCAACATCTTGAATATATAACTGAACAACTTCTGCCCCAACCCGCTCTCCTGTGTTCGTAACATCTACTGTTATAATAAACTTTTCATTGTCTGACACTTTATCTTGGCTTAACTCAAGGTTTTCATAGGTGAATTTGGTGTAAGATAATCCATAACCAAAAGGAAAAAGTGGTTCAATGTCCCTTGTATCAAAGTGACGGTATCCTACAAAAATGCCTTCCTCATAAAAAACCTTCTCATCACCAGGATAAGTACGATCTGAAACATGTGCTGGTGAATCTGAAAGTTTTTTTGGAAAAGTTATCGGAAGTTTACCTGAGGGATTTACATCCCCAAAAATTATGGCAGCAATTGCATTTCCCGCTTCCATTCCACCATACCACGCCTGTACCACAGCGGGAACATTATGGATCCATTCAACCATAGATACTGGACTACCACTAGTGAGAATTACTATAGTGTTTGGATTTTCTTCAATAGTTTTGTTTATAAGGTCAATTTGACTCGATGGTAGACTAAATGAATCTTTATCCCACTGTTCAGCATCCTCTCCCTCTTTATGTTTTAATCCTACAAATAATAGTGTTACATCTGCTTCTAAGGGAGTGGTAATTATCTCCACTTTTTCTTTACACTTTTCTTTTATACCTCGAATTGGTTTAACCTCGTATGGTGGAAAATTCGTGGAACTTCCCCCTCCAAGATACGTTCTTTTATTTGCGGTAGGCCCTATAACTGCGATTTTTTTCACTTTTCCTAGATCTAGTGGAAGAAGGTCTCCTGTATTTTTTAAAAGTACTATTCCCTCTTCAGCGATTTCACGGGCTAAGGCTTGGTGTTCAGGGGTGTTTCGGTTACCTTTTGGTAACGTGTTCTCATCATCCAAAAGCCCTACAAGAAACATTACTCTCAGCAACCGTTTTACATTTTCATTAAATGTTTCTAGCGTAAATTTTCCTTCCTTATAAGCTTGCGACATCTTATTTGTATTATATTTAATGGCTGTTGGCATTTCAAGTGTTAATCCTGCATTTATGCAACTTTCCGTGGTAGTACCCCACCTTGTGGCTGCCCAGTCGGTAACTACAAAACCCCTAAATCCCCATTCATCCATCAACACTTCTTTTAGAAGATGTTTATTTTCTGCACCATAAATTCCGTTAAGCTTATTATAACAGCTCATTACAGACCAAGCATCAGCTTCTTGTATAGCTGCCTTGAAGGCAGGATAGTATATCTCCTGTAAAGCTCTTTCACTAACTTCTGAACTTACTGTAAACCGGTTTGTTTCTTGATTATTACATATGAAATGTTTTATACAAGCAGCAACTCTCTGACTTTGAACTCCCCTTACGACAGCAACCACTGATTTTTTATTTAAGTATGGATCCTCTGTTTGATATTCAAAGGTGCGGCCACACATTGGAGTTCTATGGATGTTAATTCCAGGAGCAAGTAGCATATGTGCCCCAACATCACGTATCTCTTGTGCTATTGCAACTCCAAATTTTTCAGATAAATCTAGATTCCAGGTGGCAGTTCTACATATAGCTGAAGGAAAATAAGTACTTCTTATCTTTCCTTCATTATCAACTCGAACACCATGAGGTCCATCGTGCATTGCAAACGATCGAATTCCTAATCGTTTTATCGGTTTTGTATACCACCATTTCCTCCCAGAGCATAACATAAACTTTTCTTCTAATGTCAATCGTTCTAGCAAATCCTCTATTCTGCTCTCGAGATCGAGATTTATATCCATAAAAGGTAATTTCGATAAATTCATATTAAGCATCCCATTTAATTATAAATAAAATTTTATAAGAATATTAAGACTTTTGAAAAAGGAAAAAAATAAAATGTAGATATTCTAAAGTTCCTTACATTTTGGTGAATTACTATTAGAGATCATTTCAAACTTATTATACCACTAATTTTTATCTTCTTAGGTTTGACATCATTTTATTTGCCATATTTTTTAGTAAACAACTTAAAAGTTCAAAATGTTGATGTAGAATTAAAATTTAATGGTGATAATGCTTATGAATATGTTCAAGATCAACTGGATATTGGTTTTCGAATTCCTGGAACAGAAGGGAGAATAAATTGTGCCAACTACTTCATTTCTAAATTTAAAGAAGTAGATAGCAACTTTCCTTACTTTTTACATAATTTTACAACTCATTTAACTGAATGTCAGAATGTTCTATTTAAATTAAACCAAAATTATAGTAATATTATCATTTTAGGGGCTCATTATGATTCACGTGCAAAGGCAACAAAAGATCCAAATCTATTAAATAGAACTGATCCCGTACCAGGGGCGAATGATGGTGCCAGTGGATCTGCTGTTTTAATTGAATTAGCCGAAATCTTATATCAAAATAGGGAAAGCCTATCTTGCCAAGTATGGTTTTTATTTTTCGATGCTGAAGATCAAGGTGCAGATAGTGGCGGTTATGGGATGGATGGATGGAGTTGGTGTGAAGGATCTCAAAGATTCGTTACTGACATTAATAGTTTTTATGATTCGGGAACAGAACATTTTGATTGCATGGTTCTATTAGATATGGTAGGGGGGATAAATTTACGATTTATCAATGAACAATATTCTACTTCCTCATTGTTAGATGAATTATTTGCAGTTGGTAGAGCATTGGGGTATTCCAGTCAATTCCCTTCTAACCCTGAAAGGAATCAGATAATAGATGATCACAGAGCATTTGTTAATGTTGGAATACCCTCAGCAGATCTAATCATAAATTTTTGGGATAATCCAAATTGGCCATATCATCACACTACTCAAGATAATATATCCTATATTACAAATAACAGCTTAGAAGTAACTGGTAGAACTGTAGAACAATTTATTTATAATATTTATTTAAACACATCTGGTTACATATATGAAGGGAATTATCCTTGGAATAAAGATGTAGATATACTTAATATAGAAATAATTATGATTCTTTTAATTACCATAGCCATTATGGCAATTACGATATTAACGATGAATTTCATTAAATCTAATCCTTCTAGGTATATGCTTGAGTCAGAAAAACAAGATTGAAATTTTATATAATTCTACTTAATTTTTATTATCATTCCGCATTGTAGACAAAAAGCTTTATTTTTAGGTAACCTCATTCCACAGAATTTACAGACTCGAGGTTCTTTTTTACGTTTTTCTTCTTTGATATCTAAAATTGGGAGAGCTGGTTGTACTTCTTCGACAGGGGTTATCTTTGGTATTTCTTCTTTAATATCTAAAACTGGTGGAATTGTTTGTACTTCTACAGTTTTTAATGGAGGAACATCAGTCTTTGATTCTACTTCTTTTTTTTCTGGGGTAATTCCACTTCTATAAAGTAATTTTCTGATTCTTATCATACTTACACTTAGTTCATTTGCGATATCTTGTATACTTCTCCCTAAATCATAATATTGATGCTTCAACCAATTTAAATTCAACTGACCATTCGTTTCTTTTATAGCTGAAATTGGTGGAATTGGTTTTAGGACTTCAACTTTTTGACCACAGTTAACGCAAAATTTTGCTCCTAAAAGTAATTTCTGCCTACAGTGAGGACAAGTTATAAACGATTCTTCTACTTTTTTCTCTGAAATTGGTTTTAATACTTCAACTTTTTGACCACAAGTAACGCAAAATTTTGCTCCTAAAGGTAGTTTCTGCTTACAATGAGGGCAAGTTATAAAAGATTTTTCTACTTTTTTATCTGAGATAGTAGGAATTTGTGTAGATTCGCTAAAGAATTTATAACCACATTTGAAACAGAGATTATAGCCAGGAGATCTTTTTGTTCCACATTTTGGACATTTATTTTTCATATTAAAAAGCTGAATCTCTATAATAATTGAGTTAATATTATTATGGATAAGTTAGAATTTAAACATTCAGATGTATTTGTAATTACACAATTTTGCACACTTTTTATTTTTTTACCCCTAAAATGGCTCTATGATTCGTATTATCTATATAATTCTCTAATAAGTCAAAAGATTTAAATAATTCTTGAATCTCCGCCAGCGAAAAAAAATGGTGCAAAACTCCTTTTTCTTTACCTTTTTGTGGGATATAGGTGCCTTCTTCAACCTTCTTTAAATCCCATTTTTCATTTCGAGAATTCTCTTTTAAATAAGGGAAGGTGATAAACATATAGCCCCCCTTTCTTAATACTCTTTCAATTTCTCTAATTGTTTTTAAAATGTCTTCCATTAAATTATGATGAATTACATTAATAGAAATGATGGCATCAAAAAAATTATCCCCATAAGGGAATCTATGTTCGATTCTACAACATTCAGTTTCTACCCTTAATCCCTCTTCAGATAACCATTCTTTTGCTAATTCAATACCTCTGGGAGAACCATCAAGCCCATAAATATCGAAATTTTTTTTAGCAAAAAATATAAGATGACGACCAGTTCCACACCCAAGATCCAAAATTGTATTGATGTTGTTTTTCTCAAATAGGTTTACCAGTCTTTCCATATCTGAATGAGGTTCCAGAAAGACCTTTCCATTCTTAGTAAAAATCTCATCCCATCCAGACATATAATTTTAAAGAAGATATTTTATCGATTAATGATCACATTCCCAGAAATAATGGTCATATTTCTCTTTAAATACTTCTGCTACTTCATTTCTTTGAGGTCGAATAAATTCATATCCATCTTTTAAAGTCTCATAAGTAACAGGTAAATTTCCTAATATTTCACCATCAACTTGACATAAATATGATTCATCTTCAGGGTTTAACATTTCGATTCGAACTTTCTTACTCTGATATTCATAAATATTAGGATGGGGTGATAAAGAGCCACTGTACATTCTTTTGAATTGAATTAGTAATTTGAGTTTTTTAATATCTGCTATACTGATATCAAACAAACCATCATCAACTTTAGCTTTTTGACAAATATACATTCCAGCACCATAAGAGCCTCCATTGCCTACTGCAACTAGATTCGCATATCCTTCATATGTTTCATTATCCATTATAACTTTGACTTCTTTACTTTTCCATGCAAACAGTGCCTTAAGAACCATGATATTATAATTTTTTTCTTTTTTTTCATTTGCTCTTCTTGCAACCTCAGCATCAAACCCTTGACTTCCCACACCAAGAAAATATCGCTTAATTCCATCGTCTTTGAGCGCTAATCCAATATCAGATTTGCCTGTAAAACCCTCCGCAATTATTTCACATGCTCTTTTAATATCTGGTATAATTCCAATTACTGCTGGTACATCATTCCCAGAACCCATAGGAATAAAACCACATAATACTTCCGTATTAGAGCTAATGACTCCATGTAGAACTTCATTGCATGTTCCATCGCCTCCTGCTCCAATAACGCGATATCCATCTTTTGCTAATTGAGTGGCCAATTCTATAGCATGTCCTGCATATTCTGTATTAATTAATTTATAAGATACGTTTAAATTGTCTAGATATTCACTTGCAAATTCAATAGGTCTTTTACCTTTTTGTGGCTTTCCAGCAAGCGGATTACAAATAATAGCATAATCTTCCATTTTTATCACTTCGTATTTTAAGTAACTGAATTATAAATTTTAAAATAATTATATTATCACATTGAATAATAAAGTATTTAAGACTTTATTTAAATACACTCTAAAACCAGTAGTTAGGATTTTTTACTTTCTCCACTCAAATCCACATTTGCCACAATATTTTTTCTTTCCATAAATGCGAGGATAATCCATTAGTACTATACTTTTATCTGTAACTTCATGAATAGACCCTTCATCTCCACAACTAGGACACCTCCTACGTCCAATGGGATTTTCAAGTACTACCATATTACTACTATTATTAGAACTTTCTTGTATTTCATCAAGATTTCCTTCTGATATTGATTCTATACTTTCTGATAAGGGCTCACTTTGAATTGATGCTTCAGTTTTTTCTATGAGATAATTTTCATTAATCATTATTACATATCCCTTAACTATTGAACTTATCTCTTCATTTTTAGGTAATCTAACATATTTCTCCTGAAAATTTTCGAGAAAATCTTGAGCATCATTATAATCGATAGTATAACCCTTTAACTTTATTAGTTCAATAATCTCTTGTATGATTTCTTGTTTACTTGGTAGTGTTACTTCTTTTTGTTTTGTTTGTTTAGATAAATTTAAATCATTTTCTAATTTTGCCCACATTTGCCTAATTTGAGCATCTCTTAACCGCCCCTTTATCTGAATATAGACTCTTCTTTCCGGTTCTTGTAATATAGTTATCCTATTATCTTTTTGCTCTTCTTTATCTATATCTTCATTGAAGTAACTTATACGGAGTAATGTCTTCCCTAACCTTTTTGTATTAGTTGAATACATTAAATCTTTTTGTAAAATATGCTCTACCTTTTGTCGAATACCCTCATAATTCTGGCCATTCATATCAAATGATTGAGTTTTCTCAAACATTTAAAAAATCTTAACCCTATAGTTTTATAGTAAGTGATAATGAATGATTAAAATCAAGAATCTATTGTTTAAAATATTAATGCAAAATTTTACCTAATTATTATAAAACAAAAAATATTCCCTACTTTAAAAGAAGGGCAAGAGAGCAAAATCTTAAAACTATTACATTTTTTTAATGGGATTTGTCGACAGATTCATTGATTATAGAAAATTTTAATTTGGATTTTAATTACATAGTCCTTAAGACGATAAAATTATAACTATGAAAAGAAAAAATATCAAAGCACCAGTCAAACATGAAAAGGAAACTTCATCAAAAAGAAAGATTGTTGTAACAATAATTTTGCTTGGTGTTGCTTTTTCTGGAGCTTTTATAGTTTATTTTATAATGCAATTCGCATTAAATACAAAAACACCAATGGTTGTTGTTGTTTCAGGTTCTATGGAACCTAAGCTACGTAGAGGAGATTTGTGTTTTTTAAGAGGGAAAGATGCTGAAAATATAAAAAATGGTACCATCGAAGGAAAAGAAGGGGATATTATTGTTTTTAATGCACGTGGATTATGGGTTAATGCCCCTAGTGATCCGATTGTTCATAGAGTTATCGATAAGATGTATGATACTGAATGGTTATTTTTAACAAAAGGAGATGCGAACCCTATTGAAGATGCTGCTTGGGTTCCAGAAACAAGAATTTTGGGTGTAGTTGTAGGAACGATCCCTTATATAGGTTGGGTAAAAATCGTATTAACAGATTCAGGATTATTAATTCCTCTCCTTGTAATTGTCTCAGTATTACTCGTAGTTAGTTTAGTTTGGGACATAGTTAAAAAGGAAGATGATGAGGAAGAAATAAATAGTGAAAAGAAAATTTATGACGAAACTAATATTAAAAGAGAAATTGACATTGATTTCACTAAAGACAACTGAATAGATTAGATTTATAAAATATTAAGTAAAATAATATCATATTAACACTTCGATATAAAATTATTAGAACAACGCAAATTAATAAAAAAGTTGATCATTAAATGGGATGGACACCACCAACTAAATTCACTGTTTTTATATCCTTCCTCCTGATGGCATTTGGGTTATTGATCGTAATTGACCTAGTATTTTTAGCGCCAGATTTTATGATAGTCCAGATAGAGTTAATTATCGGAGATTTCACTCAATATGAAACATGGGGCTTAATTGCAATAATTGTAATATTTCTATCTTGGCTTTTATTCTATCTTGGCGTAAGATTGGCAGGCTTATAATTCTTCAGATTAAATTTTCTTTATTTTCTTTATCTTATATTTGGTTTTTAAGTGTTCTTTAACGAATTTATTATAAGGATATTTATCACAATAAGAAATTACTACAATTTATCCAAAATCAATATTAATCAGACAATAAAGTTTAAAATATTTCTAAAATTTCAAGAAAATATTATTACCGTAATTTAAAATTAAAATTACGAGAAAACTTTAATACGTAATACGGAAACGCAAAAAAGCTATATTAAATATAGATATGCAATAAAAAATTAAAAACAAAAGAGGAAACAAAAATGTCAAAAGATGAAAACAATGTATTTGTCGGTCGCCGTCCAACTATGAATTATGTGATGGCTACTATGATGATCCTTAACAAAGGTGAAGAATGTACTGTCAAAGCCCGAGGTAGAGCTATTTCTCATGCAGTTGATGTGTGTGAAATTTTAAGAAATAGATTCTTAAAGGGTACTGAGTATAATGGCATCACACTTAGCACCGAACAATTAGAAGGAGAAAATGGACAAAGTAACAACGTGTCAAGCATTGAAATTGTGTTATCACCACCAAAATAAAGAGATTTACATTTTCACTTCACTCAAACAAAATAACAACCTTTATCTTTTTTTTTATAATATTCCTACTCTTCGATAATCAAAAGGTTTAATTTGTGAATGTATAGCCTAATAGTTTAAAATTATGAAATTTATTTGTTTTCTAATAGAGCTAGAGGCACTGAAAATAGTGTATAACAAAAAGTCTGCAAATTTCAGTTTAATTCAGTTTTTGAGAGTTAAAATTCCACTTGTGATTTTCCCACAAATTCACTGGAAAAAATGGAATTTCAAAATATTGTCCTAAAATTACAAAGATTTAATAATACAGATGAAAAAATAATACTTAACAAAGAAATAATTTAATTCAATTTTAAACCGTATTTTAATAAAATCTTAAAAAATTAGTAAAAAAAGAGGATGAGTAAGTTGGCAAAAAAGGTTGTTGAGCCGTTATATGTTAAGTCCAAGATAAGAGAATATATTAAAGCGAAGGAATGTAATACAAGCAGCGGAGTCCTTGATGGAGAAACTTTAAATGGCATCATCATGAGCATACTTGATAAAGCTATTGCGCGAGCAAAAGGAAATAACCGAAAGACTGTAAAAGCAAGAGATTTATAATCTTTCTTTTCAATCACTTTTTTTTTATTTTTCTATTC
>JAHLWJ010000007.1 GCA_019057975.1 Promethearchaeota archaeon
TAAGAATTTCATTGCAATTCTTGAAAAATAATTTTTTGAAATAAATCAATTCATTTAACTAGAGATTTTTATTTCTTTAGAAACAATATTGATTGATTCCTTTATTCTTTTTTATCTCAAATGGGTTAATCATGAAAATAATTATCTCTATAAGTTGTAATAATTATTGATAATTATTGAATTAAGACTCCTTGAAAATTTCGTACGTATATTTAAAGCATTTTAGATGTTCTTCACTAAACATAAATTCTACGGGAACTTCTTCATTAGAATTAATATAAAGAATATTTTTAATCGCGATTATGATGTCACCACCAGGTATTGTTTTATAATTTTTATTAATAAATTTATCATATATCTGAGAGCGGATATTCTCTTTAAAACCGCTAAAAGCCAATCCATGGTTATGACATAAAATCAACATGGATCCCCTAAAAAAATCTTCAAGATCAACTTTAACTTTAGTTTCAAGCTGTTCTAACTCTTTTGTGCTCCATAATTCAAACTTACGGGAAGATACAAGTTTCTTTGAATTAAAATGAATTAAACTGCATGTCGCAGTACAAGCATGCTCTTCCCTTACATTTCCACTCATTTCACAATCCCTGCAGTAACTACGACAAATCTGACAGGGGACGCCAACCTCATGATTTTTTCCACTGTATATATCCCTCAAGAGATATTCAGCATCGTCGTGGTACTTTTTGTTTTCACCCGTTAGTTCTATTGTTAGAACTTGATTTTCTTTATATTTTATTTTATTCTTACTTATTCTAACTTTTCGAGGATGTTTGCTTTTTTTAGGGAACCTAGAAATTGGACTATTCATTCTTACTCCTGCGGCACGCTTTACCTTTCCAGTACTTGGTGTTGATTGTGAAGATGTTGACTGTGGAGGTATTGATTGTGAGGATGTTGACAGTGGAGGTGTTGAGTGTGGGGTTGTTGACTGTGGAGGTGTTGATTGTGAAGATGTTGATTGTGGGGGTGTTGATTGTGAAGATGTTGATTGTGGGGGTGTTGATTGTGGAGGTGTTGATTGTGGAGATGCTGGATGTAAGGGACTTTTTGACATATCTGATTCTGTAGGGAAGATAGGTTTGATTTTACCTACTTCTGGAGCCTTTAAAGCAAGAATCTTTTTGAATCGTAGAGGATCAATACTAGAGACATATAGTTGCTTTTTCTGAACGGTCTTAGAATTTTTAAAAACTTTCAAATATTCCATAAGAAGATCTTTAATATGAGATTCAGTCCATTCTTCATATTCTTCAGGATCTATCCTTATTTTAGGGATATGAACCGTAAAACGTGTATTATTCCTTTTTTCTTCAACCAACAAATTTTTTTTTAAGTAACTTAAAAATTTAAAAATATCCTTATATTTTTTGTAAGATTCCTTTAAAGTTAATATAGCATCTATGAATTCCATAATACTATCCTTTATATCAGTTATAGTCTTAGAAACTAAACCTATCTCCTTTTTCTCTAAATATTCTCTTAATAAATTCTGATTATGTTCAAAATCATCTAACTTATCATCAGTAAAATCAACACGCCAATAAAAAATAGTCCTGAATTCATTTAATGCATTAATATTACCAGAATGATTAGGAAAGACGAGATCTAATAGATAACTTGTAAAATTTTCCTCTAAATCACTAGGTTCCAAATCATTAGAATAATAAATCTTTTTTTCCTTTTCATATTCTTTAAATAATTTCCTTAAGAAGACATTTGATAATGTGATTTCTTTTCCATTAAAGGTATAAGTTTGTATATCCCCATATGCTTTCGATATCCTTATAAAAGAATAATTGGAATCTAGACAAGTTAAATTTACATTTTTCATCTTTAAATAATTAAATGCCTTTTTTGAACCATTCCGTAAGATATATTCAAGCATTATCTTGTAAAATCGTATTTCATTCTCAAATAATACTTCATTTGCTTCGATTTCGAATCCATTTTGTTGATTGAACTGTAAAATATCAGGGAACGTATCGATTCTCCTAATATTTATACTTTTATAATCTTTAACGGAATTTAGCATTGATTCAATTATTTTTTCCCAATCTCCAGTAGATTTTCTATAGATTTTATCAAATAATAGATATGAGTTATGTTTCTTCAATTCTTTAGCATTAAACCAATGATCAAGAATATTCTCGATTATAAGCATTTTTGTTGAATATAGCGTGAGAGAAGATAGGAGATGATCTAAAGAGTGATATTCTTTTTCTTTTGTTTCAAGTTTTATAACAGGAACAATTTCTAATACTTTTAAAGATTTAATATTTTCTGTAATTTTATTTAAATCATTAAATAGAGTTAAAATATCCAAAATATTTTTTGAGTATAGTTTTGCATTTGAAGATAACTCTTTTAGATGATTGATTATGTCCTTAAGCAATAATTTCTTTATTCCAAAGAATTTTAAGAACGGTTCAAATTGATCAATCTCTTGGAGGAGATCATCGATAAAAGCACTCTTCTTAATATATTTTCCAATATTAGAAATATCTAATTCAGGATTTTTAAGGAACAAAGAATTCAGAGTAAATTTATTTTCAAACCATTTTGTCTCAAACTTTAAAGAGTGATAAGCTTCACTCTGTTTCTGAGATTTGAGTGAATGCTCTGAAAATAAATTGTTTAATGCCAAAATGGTGTCGTAAATATTCTCTTTCTTCTCTATTACTTCTTTTATGATTTCCAGTTCTATATTATTAATTGACTTAAAAAAGGGTAAAATTGAATTCTCAATCTTACCTTCCTCATCATCTGAATACTTCGATATTCTATGTAGTGGATTAAAGAATTCATCATCTAAGGTAATTATTTTTTCTTTAGGTATGATGAATCGATATTTTTTCTGATTTAACTGCTCAATTGTTAAGAAATATTTATTAAAAATATCAGATTCTTGCTTTATACCTCCCATTAAAAGCTTAAAGATTACAATTAACTTTTCCCTTAAATCCTTTTTTGAGGGTTTAACTTTCTTTGTAAAATAGTCATTATTGTAAAATTTTGCAAAATTAACTCCAAAGTTTTGATAAATAGAAAGATATCCTGAGATATGATTCTTGCTTTTATTAAGAATTCGATATAGTCTTTCAAGAGTCCTTATAATATCAATATTACTCGTAAAAATAATATTATTATTTACATTATACTCATGCTTAATGAAATCTGATTGTTTTAAATTATAAAATTCAAGATCAATAGTATTAATTAGGGTATTACTCGGAAATTCTACAGTAATTAAAGTTTTCCACCACCGTGTTATAGCATCATAAAGTTTTGGATGTCTTAATTTATTAGGCTTACAGTATTGTTCATCTTCTTTTGATTTTAGTGTAATATTTTCTAAAAATTGTTTTAATTCCATCTTTTCATTACTATAATAATGTAAGAAATTATTGTTTTGAAAAATCAAGTTTACCAGTTGTATGTGGCTTTCAATTAAAAAATTAGGATTATTATCAGAAAAAAGATGAGAACAATTATCTAAAATGTATTTAAGAGGAATTCTTTCTGATCGTTTAAGAAATTTAAAGTCCCATTTAAAATCAACTAAAAGATTTTCGATATCTTTATGGAGATATAATTTTTTCTCATGAAATTCACTCAGAAATTCTGGAACTTCAAATTCTCTTGAAATTAAGTTATTATTGTTCAAATTCACTAATAAATAATTTTGATCTGAACCTTGGGTGGTTGGAAAGATAGTATAGTTTGATATTTGATTAATAAAAAAGTGCTTAGTTTTATCAGTCTTAAAGCTTAGATTCTTAAAAAATTGAAGAGAATCTTGAATGTATTTTAGATGTTTTTCATTCTGAATATTAAAACACTCAATTTTAAAGTATATTTCAAGGATATGGAGAATTATAAAAGGAGGTAAATCGTCCCTACAATCATCGTCTAATATTTGTGGTTTTAAAAAACATTCATAAATATCTCGTCCCTTGTAGTCTACTCCATCAGTTTGTTTAATTTCCAAGATATCTTCGTTGAAAATGGAATTAAATACTCTAAAATATTCGGGATCCAACCAATCTTCAAAGATTTTTTTTCCTTCTTCTGGAAAGTCCTCCCAAACATCATATATCGGTAATTCTTCGATAAATTCGCTTAAGTAGATGTTATATTTATTAGGTATTAGCTCTACTTTCATAAAATTATAATTTAGATTTGGCACTATTTGGAAATTTTTTAAATCCTTTAATTTAAATCCATTTGCTTTCAAGAGTCCTAAAAAATCTTTATAGAATTGTAAATCATCTCCCTTAAAAAAATCCAAATCATCACTTTTAAAGAATTTGGAAAGAACCTTTACAAGAAATTTCTTAGTATTCATAAACTGCGATAATTTTATTAAATCAAACTTTAGCAATGATCTAATTAATTTAAGAGATGAATTAGCAGGAATATAAATTTCAAATTTATTATTATCTATGAAAAGTTTTATTATTTTTTTTTGGTTTTTGTCTAAATTAACGAAATCTGGTTGTATATATAATTGATTCAAATCTTTGAGCTCTCTTCTACAATTCTCAAACTTTAGACTGATTTTAGATTTTTGAAGAATCTGTTTAAATTGATCAATTTGATTGTTTTTGTTTTCCATAAACTTCTGTACTATTAAATAAAAATTATTCCATTTATCCCAATCATTGATTTTTGCCAAGTATTCATTTAAAAAGAGAAGAATGATATCATGAATATAAAGTGTCTTACTTGAAAGATTATATTTAATATCATTTTTATGAATCCAATTCGAGGTTAGATCAAGAGAATCATAAGCAAATTTGATTAAAAGATTAATTATATCATTATCTATGTAGTCATCTTGTATCTCAAAAGTTGAATTCCGATTAGAAATTAAAGTATACTTTTCATATTTGTATAGTTTTGATAAATGGATATATTCTTCAAATTCCGTAAGGTTTTGATAATATATTCTTGAAAAATCCTCAAATATCTTTTTATCTGTGAAAAATGCTAAAATTATATTTTGCACTCGTTGAACTGGCTCACAAGAGGTTAGATATTTAGCAATGTTTTGAGGGCTTTTATTAATTATCTTATAAATAGTATCATTTTGTCTTATTTTTAGACTAGAAACATGTTTTGATGAAAATTCTGGATAAATCATGGCAAAGTATTTTTCGTCTTTAAATTTCTCTAAGAAAAAATTTACAAGACCGCATACTTCATAAAAGTCTTTGTGAATTATATTTAGAGTTTTCCCATAAGATGTTTGAATAAGTAATTCAAGGTATTCTTGATTCCCCCAGAATAAATCAGTAAATTTAAACAAATCTTTAGATGATCTTGTTGTTGAAAATATGGGAATTTTTAAAAGATTAGAAATTAAATCAGATATAAAATAATCCTCTCTTGATTCCTTAATTAAGGTATTTTGTGTTAAAAGGGTATAATATTTGGGAATTTTAGTTGAATTTCCAAGTTCTTTTTTCAGTTTTGTAAAACTTCTTTTTATCATTTGATGGAGATTTGATAATATTTCTTCGTTTTCGAGGAGTATTTTAGAAAGGATTCCATTTGTTCCATTAAATATTAGATTGATTAACTGATATAATGATGAGTATGTATTATTTCTTTGAATTTCTTGGAAATAATCAATTAATATTTTATGAAAAGTGTTTAAATATCCATTTTGATCTTTTAATTTCTTAATATAGAGAAATATTGGTAATTCTAGATTTTTCTTTACGGAATAATTATGTATTAAGTGAATAACTTCCATGTATTCAGGAAATTCGTTAATGAACTCTTCGGTGATATAAAAAAAATTAGGATTATTAATACAACTTAAATATTCATTCCCAAAATAATCTTGAAGAATAAGTAGATAATAATTAAAAATTTCTTCTTGTACAAATCTGTTTTCCTTAAAGTAGTGCCATTTTGCTAACTCTTCCTGAAAAAATCTTAAATTTTCTAAAGATCCAAAATATCCCATACATTCTTTTGATGAAATATAGTTTTGTCCTTCACTTTTAGGGAAAATATAAGATTCTAGGACAATCCTCATTAATTTCATAACCTGTGAAGTGTTTAAATCTCGATTTGCAATCTCAGAATCATTAAATATCTCCTGACAAAATATTCTCTTATCTAATTCATCACAAATGTATATAGAACCTTTAAGACCTTTTAGATTTAATTTCTGAGCCATAAATTCTCGAAACTTATTACTGGCATGATTATGTAAAAAAGTTAGAATATCTTTGTCCTCTTTTTCAACAAAAACTATATTTGAAAATGGAATATATCGATTATTTTCCCACCAGAATAATATTTCTTTTTTACTATATTGGTATTCTTTTAATTCTAGAATCAAACCATCCCTGAAAAGAGAATAAACTTTATTCTCATTAGTTTTAAAGGGTACTAATTTTTCTAGATTTTTGAAAAGTAATTTATTGGATTTGCTTAATTGTTCATATAATTCAAGAAAACACTTAGGAGCTTTTTTCCTTAACAAGGTTTCGTTAATATCCTTTTTCCATTTTTCACTATCTTCTTTAATTTCTAAATCTTCACGCGAATTTATTAAAGAGAAGTGACCATGTAAAATGAAATTAAACTGTGGTTTTCTATTTATAACTGGAAAGTAGGCATAAAGAGCATACTCTGAATCATGTTTTTTTATAATATATTCACTATCGCCCTCTTTTTGTATTTTAAATACTACTTTTACTTCTCTCTCCCCTATTTCTTTCCCCTTCTCATCTTTAAGATTTAAATCCTCACTAATTGTATGGATGACATACAAACCGTCTTCAATCTTAGATATTGGGATTCCATTGGTTTCGAGACTCTCAACTTTAAGAGGATATGCGTTTTCGTCAAACACAATATTAATATCCTTTAGCGGATCTAAAAATAACATGAATTTTTGATCGATATTTTCGATGTGATTTTCAAAAGCTCTAAGATTTTCGTCCGTTATACCTTCTAAATAAAATTTGTTATTGAAATCAGATATTTCAGAATTTTTGGGAATATGTTTCAAATTCCATTCAATTGCTTCTTTATCCTCTAAAATTAGATTTAAGCGAAATTGAAACGGTTTAGATATAATTAAAGACGAATTAAATATCTCTCTCGCGCTTTTAAAACCAATTCCAAAATATCCAATATTTTTTCTATTTTTAGACCCTTGCCCTATACTAGAAATACCCCAAACATCCATAGATGAAAATTTATTTCCATCGTTTGCAAATAAGAGAACATTTCGATTTTTAAGTTTGACTTTTTCTAAAAGAACGCGTTTTGAATCTGCATCCCTAGCATTTTGGAGTAATTCGAAGAGAAAATGCCAATCTCCAGAATATTGACTAGCTATTCCTTCCATAGCATTTTCATCTTTAGTAAATACATATAATTCATTTATCGCACTATAAAGAATTTGATGATAATTTTTTTCATTTAAAAAATCTTTTCCTGTGTCTAAATCATAATTATAAAACAAAAATTTGATAAATCCACTTATATCTGAGTTAGATATGATTTTTTTTGCCAGAGAGTTTAAAAGAAGTCTTGAGCTATTAGGTTCACCATAATTCAAGATAGAGCGCTGGATTTCACATGTAATATCTACAATGCGAGATATTGAATGAAAATTTTCTTGAGTAAGGTGTAAATCTCTATTTGAATTAGATGTAAAAAATTCTATGATTTCTTTAAAAGAATTTTCGGGATTTTTATTAATAATCTTATTAAAATGATTTTTTATAAAACGTGGTTTCTTAGTCTGTAATTCATTCATTACTCTACATCCTCCTTTTTACTAATCAATAGTGCTCCAATTTCAATAATAGAAACTGAAACTGATTTATTATATTTAGTATCTAAAGCTTCAAGAGCACTTTTTTTTCGTTCAATATTTTTACTAATCTGACCATTATAGAGATGTTCAATTTTTTTACCTTTTACTTTACCTAAGGTTGCTTTCAAAGATGCAATCTTATTATCATACCTGTGATTGATTTGTTCTCTTTTATATTTATAAACTTGTTCCATTCCCATCTTTTGTTCTTTAATAAGATTCTCTTTGATTGATATAACTTCTAAGAAGCAATTTTCAAATGTTTTATCAATTATATCTGGGTTAAATTGATTTTTATAGGCCAATTTAAATTTCTCTAATGTAACTTGTTCAAATAAATAATTAGCAATTTCCGTTTCTATAATTTCTTCTGAGTCTAAATGATATCCAACAATTTCAATTTGAGATATATTACGTATTCCCTCACTTTTAAGTAAAAATACTCTGAGTAAAATTGAATTAAATGGAGAGTCATTTATAGGTTCGAGCAGTGTACATTGAGAAAATTTAATAAATTTCTTTTCTTTAAACAATTTTATCAAAATTTTAGCTAAAATATGCTTTAAACTAAGCAAATCAATATCTTTGCTGAATTTAGAAGCCAATTCTACATCATAAGTAAGTAAGATCGGTTTAAATCGTCTTTTTTTAAGATTTAAAGAATCATCTATTCGATAAATAAAACTTCTGAGTTGTTCTTTCATACTATCAGGTCTTAATTCTACCTTATTAAGTTCGTTAATAAAAGTTTCTGAGGTTTTTAAGCAGTATAAAGCAGGAGTGTTTGGAATGCCTTTTTTCTTCATATAATTTAATACTGTATCAATATTTTCGCATTTTTCTAAGGAAACACCAGGAAAATTAGCTTGTAATAAAAAATTGAGAGCCTCAAATAATTCCTTCAAAGAAAAGGGATTTCTCTTATCATTTATAAATTTCTCCTCAAAAATTAATGTTTTTCCGGTATCACCTTTAATTTCATCTAACCTTTCTTCAATTTGTTCCATATCAATCTTTTTACTAGCTAAATTTTCTTTTATTTTATTCAAGATCTCTTCTATTTCGTCTTCAGTTCGTTCGGGATGATATAATAGCTCCTTTCTTCGAGAAAAGCACTCTTCTAATACTGGATTAAGAAAAATCAGATTTTCTCGAACCATATCTATTCTTTGATAAAGACGATGTAGTATTCTGTCTTCAATAGAATTCCTAATATATACATTAGTGATAAATATTGGTTTTTCTTGGCCATAACGATCTAATCTACCTATTCTTTGCTCCAATTTCATGGGATTCCAAGGTAGATCATAATTAATTAGACAATTACAAAACTGAAGATCGATACCCTCAGCTCCAATTTCAGATAATACTAATATTTGAATATGATTATTTCTAAAAAGATTGAATAAATTGTCACGTTGATATAATTCGATATCTCCATGGATAAATTCTGCTCTAATAGAATGACCAATATGTTTCTCTTCTCTAGAGAAATCTATTTCATTCAATCTCCTTGTTATATATTCTATCGTTGATTTAAAATATGAAAATATGATAATTCGGTCATTTCCAGCTATAAAATATTCTCTAACCCTTTCTAGAACTGCATCAAATTTTGAATCGGTTGGACCTATTAATTCTTCGTATTCTAATAATTGATTAATTTGTTCAATTTCATTATCCCGAAGTATTAATGTGTTAGTTCGAGGATTATGCTGAAAATCTTCATCTTCAAAATTTAGTGCCATTCTATGAGTCTCTAACATACGACGGAGTTTAGTAAATGTGCCATGAATACTACTAGCAATTACTCGTTGGGGCATTATCTCTACTAACTGGATGGGAACAAATCCTTCTGCTCTGCGTACTATCAACTGAATAAAGAAAGCTCGAGCTTTATTATAAAATTCCTCTTCTATACCAGAAAAAATCAATAAAATTGGCTGTTCAGGATGTCGAACAGGGAATAAATTTTCATGATCTACTATATCCCTCTTACGAGTGTTATTTAATATATTTGAAAGGAAATTAATTTTCTCTAAATTATGTCTTATTTTACCAAGCATTTCTGGATTTCTGTAACGTTCCTCTTTGATATATTTCAATAAATTTCCATCAGTTAAGATTCTCCCATAAATAAGCCTTGAAAATGAATTACCATTAGATAAAAATCTTAATTCTTCCTCAATACGCTTTAAATAATCATTTTCTCTTTCATCAAGATAATTTTGGATCTTTATTAAACTTCTATTTGGTTCCATGATCTCATTAAATTCTGAAAGTGTTAACTCTCCTTGATATACTAAAAGATTTAGTAAATTGAACAAATCATCTAAACTAAGATTAATTGGTGTGGCAGTTAGAAATAAGCTATATTCACAGTTTTCCAATAAAATCCTAGCTACTCTGTGTGATAACGTATCTGTATTACGTAAGTGATGAGCTTCATCGAAAATTATTAAATCAAATGGTTCAAATTCATGAAGATTTAAATCTTCTCTATTAATTAATCCTTGAGCTAATTGATCCACGATCTCTTCTCTTCGGATTAATTCCAATCCTACTATAAGTTTAGGATATTTAGCACGATTTTGAAATTTCAATATTAAATCTCTACTGTTCTCTACACCTTCTAAATTTTCATTAAAGAAACGTTTAAGTTCAAATACCCATTTTGGTACTAAATTTTTCGGACAAACTACTAGAACTGAATGAATTTCATCTCTTGCTAATAATTCTGAAAGAATATAACCCCCTTCAATTGTTTTTCCAACACCCACTTCATCAGCTATTAATAAACGCCCTGTATCTGAATCAAGTATTTTCATTAAGGGACGAAATTGATGAGGTAAGAAATCTGCTGCTGAAGAATTCTCGAAAAATATTCCCGATAAATTATTCTGGATTTTAGCAAGTAAAAGATTTCTTTTAAATTCGCTAAACGGAATAAATATGTTTTTTTTAACTTTTTCTTCGATTGGTATATATTCTGTATCATACTTTTTTAAATCCGCTTCAGCATAAAGCTCATCATAATCATCAAATCTTATCGTGTAATATTTTTCTCCCCCAACATCCTTGATATAAACTATTATCCCTTTGATATCGGATTTATTTTTAATATATACAATATCATTGATTTTAAAAATCGACTTACACCTTGATTATAATTTTATTATTCAATATATCATCTTTTTAGCTTTTAACTAGTTAAATCCGAATATTATTTAATCCCAAATTCTCTACACTTCAGAAAATCTAAATTACCTTTCGAAATTTTCTATTATATCTCTCACTATATATTTATTAGTAGTTTCACCGAATTTTACTGTCCATTTTAACCAAATTAATAGCAAAAATTAATAAATTTAAGCTTTTGTTAATAGATAATAACTTCATTACTACTACCAAATGATTAACAAAATTTTATCTTATAATTTGTAGAAGAAAAATCTGCCATATACTGTTGGTTGGTTGATATAAGATTTTAGTTCAGATTCGTTTATTAGACTTCTATTAAATCTTCTGAAAAATATTTTACAAATTTTTTATATTCATTAAAACTATTAATTTTTCCACACCTAAATGGTTATACTCAGATATATGATAAATAAAACAAATATTATATAAAGTCATGTTGTAGGGATCTAAATCTTTTCCATAAGTAAAATTTTGTGTAGAAGTTAAAAAAATTTAGCTATAATTTGGTTAATTAACCTACGAATAATACTTTTAATATCGACAAAAGAGTCGTTTTTCTCCCCTGTAACCTCGTCCATGTAGAGTTCGCGATTTACCTCAATCATTATAGATTTTACGCATTTTTCTCGGTGAAGGAATTTTGCTGGCACATAACAACCCTTAAATGGCTTATTAATCTCAGTTGTAAGATTAATTTCTTCAAAAAAATTCCGAATAAATTCTATTAAATCTTCGGGGGAATGATAAGCATCTGTTCCAAGACAAATTTGTGGTCTTCTTAATTCTTGAGAGGGTTCATAGGGCAATGGAATCGCTGGGAATGAATGGGCGTCAATGATAAGGCATCCATCGAAATTATTTAATAGCTCTTGTACTTCTTCTGTTATAGCTCTATGATAAGGATCATATAAATTTTGCAAGAGCAAATCTCGCTCGTTTTCGTTAATTTCTCTTAACTTTCGCCCATTCGAGTCTTTTGTATAAATAACTCCCATGCCCTTAGCTGCCATGATCTCCTTCTTATCATCTCTAAATCTTTCTGGATCCAACACTAATCTGCTGTAATTATACACTACTGAAATACCTCCTAATTCAGCAACACATGAAAATATTTCGTCTGTATATCTGTCAGTCATTCTCAACAATTCTTCCTGAAGATCGTTATCTTTTAACAAAATAATGTTTTTTATTTCTGGGGGAATGTAAGTAGAACTATGGGGGATATGTACTAAAAGTGGGACAATAACCTTGCTTTTCTTAATTTCATATGGACCAAACATTGTTTTTCAATTATTTATAGATATTTAGAATTATTATAAAGGTAGAACCAAGAGAAAAAGTTTGGGTAATAGATTGCTTTTTTAGTTGACCTTTCATTATATCAATTATAATCTTCTTTTAAATAATCTAATTAACGCTATCTTAATTATTTCTAATCCATTGTAATAATTTTTAAGCCTTTACTTTATTATTATTATTAAATATTATAGATTCTAACATGAATATTGAAATAAGCGAAGAAATATCTGCTTATGTAACATCATTAATTGGGAAGGGGAAACAAGTCGTTAAAGCCTTAAAAGAAGGTGGTTTGAAATTCATACGTCTGGAGACGTCTAAGGGCGAGACTATGATAGCTTTAGAAGAGCAACTTATTCTAATTATCCTAAAGTAAATTAATCTTTTATTTACTTGATTTTTTCATATCTATTTTTATTTTACTTTTAATTACTAGTTTTTAAAGTTAAAGATATTAATTTTCTTCTTAGTTTGAAAACTTTTAATTAACAACTTCTTAGAAGTTGTTAGATTTGTAATTGTTTTATTTATACATAACCGACTTTCCAAATAACTTGAATTTTAGAATTTGCTATATCATTTCAAGTTGGAATGAGTATTCAGTCTCCTGGAATAATAAACCTCATCATAGCTTATCTATAGGGACTGTTATTTTTACGAGTAATGGATCAAAAGTTCTTGATGTAACATCCTATATATCAGGCAGATTATAGCCAATGGGAGCCCATTATGATTTGCTCAAGCGAATATTCAACTTCAAACTATAGGCCAAGATTAGTTTTTACTTATGAGGATTCACCTGCGCCTCCACCAGATGACTCCCCCGATAACACGCTTGGTAATCAATTAGATTCAACGGTAACTATAATTACCGTTGGAACTATAAGCGAAGTCTCAATAGGTATAATCCTCACTTATGTTTATAAAATATCTAAAACTAAAAGAAAATAAGAAATTTTAATTATTCTTATTTAATAATTAAAATTAAGTAACTATCAATTGTTATTAAAAGAATAAAAAAGTTTTTAGATAAATGTGTTAAATTAATAAAAATAATAAGAGTATTTCAAAAATCAGATTAAATTCTTAATAATTTATTTTAAAAATATTACTACTTTAAATCTCTAAATCTTTAGAAATTATTAAAAAAGGAAATAAGAAAAATGAACAAAAAATTACATGGATATGATCTAAATAAGATATATTGTATGAATTGTATTCAAGGAATGGCAGAATTACCAGAAAATTCTATAGATTTAGTTGTAACATCACCGCCTTATGACTTATTGAGATCTTATAAGGGCTATTCTATTGATCTTCATGAACTTGGAAAAGGTATTTTTAGAGTTCTTAAAGATGGAGGTATAGCAGTAATGGTAATACAAGATCAAACAAAAAATTTTGGAAAAACACTTACATCTTTTAAAACAATAATAGATTGGTGTGATAATATAGGGTTTAAATTATTTGAATGCGTGATTTACAGAAAGCATGGTACTGAGGGAGCATGGTGGACACATCGTTTTCGTGTTGATCATGAATACATACCAATATTCTTAAAAGGAAGAAAACCCCAATATTTTAACAAAGAACCTTTAAAAATTCCTTCAAAACATGCGGGGAAAGTAATGACTGGAAGTGGCAATAGAAGAACTGATGGAACCACATCAAAAACGGTTAGAAGAGCTATTAACTTAACGAAATGCAGGGGTACTATATGGAATTACTTAATGGCGGGAGATAAGGATCCTCTTAAGAGAAAACATCCTGCGCCTTTTCCAGATCAAATCCCTTTTGATTTAATAACATGTTTTTGCCCGAAAAATGGAATAGTGCTCGATCCATTGATTGGTAGTGGTTCAACTGCGGTTTCTGCTAAAAAATTAGCTAGAAACTACATTGGTTTTGAAATAAGTCCCGAATATTGCGATATTGCTGAAAAAAGAATAAAAAAAACAGATTTGTCTATTGATAAATTTATCTAAGGTAAACTATCAGGTTTTTCAAGAGTATATTCAATATTATCTCCTGACGTCATTGCTAACGAAAGTGGATTTTTGTTAATTAATTTTTCAAAATTATTCGTATTTACCCTTAACTTTTGACTTTTAAAATCGCCTTTTGTAAATTCATACAATTTCAATCCATCCCAATTCCAATTCGTTTCATTATAAGCCCAACCTGTCAGATCTGACAACAATTTAATAAAATTTATTATTCTTTTTTGAGTATTTTCTATTATCTTTAAGGTTCCTGAAACTTCATTTGTTACATTATATACTGTTCCATCCTTTTCAGAAATTTTTAAACGATCTCCTCTTTCCCTTGTAATACTAAATTGATCTCTTTTTCTAAAAAATTCATCCATACCTCGCATTAAAGCAATTACGGAATATTTTTCATTCTCAAAAACATAATTTAAAGGATTATTTTCTTCATCTGCTCTTAGATATTTTAACCAGTTTAATACATTTTCAGGATATTTAAATAAAACATTAAAAGTCCCATCTGTAAATAATAGTGGACATATTGCACTTTCAGGTATATCAATTTTTATTTTAGATCCAATAATCCCTAATATCAAATGTACTGCTGCTAATGGATATTTTAACCGAAAATTATGGCACCCATCATAATTTCTGAGAAGATTGGGTTGAATACAGTTATTATTATTTTTCCATCTGAAATAATTCATTGGAATGTTATTTTTATTATATAATGTCATATGGTGGCCTATAGATTTTATATCTGAACGAAGAATTTCCATATCTAAAAATACAGAATCAAAACAAGATTCACCTTCTTTTAATAATAAAACTTTACCATCATAGAAACCGGTAACTTCCCAATTCATATAATAAGACATTAATAAACCACATAATAACCCATCACTGTCAGGGCTAATTATACATTTCGAATTTTCTCTTAAAATCCATGGATATTTATTTAAAATATCAGAATAATTAATTTGATCTACTTTACCTTTCAATAATTGCTGAATTTTTGACATAAATAAACACTTTAAACTAAATGAAAGATCTGGCTAAAAGGTCATAATGATTGGTGTTTATTTATATTATTTTTCCAGAAACCGTCTAATGAAGCCATAATAATGGGGAGGGTATCCCAATATTTGGAGAATACTCTAATATAATAATAATAATAATCACAATTATGGTTATATTAGTAAAAAATGATGTGCTTAAAATAAGAATCCTAAAACAATATAAAAAAAAAAATATTTCTTACACTGCCTCATTCTTGTCCACCATTTTGAAGAGTAAATATGAAACAATAAAAAAAGCACTTGAATTCTTTTATAGTATAAAAATTTTAGAAAAAGAAATAAAAGATCATGGGAAAAAAAATTATACATATTATAACCTTACTAAAATAGGAAAGGATCTCATAGAGTTAATATAAAAACAATATTTCTTATTTTGAAATCCTTATAGTCTCATAACCTTTTTTACCACTCAATTGATACAGTTATTTAAAAATATATACAACATATCAAGATATTAATGAATTATATCTAGAACTCTTGAGAAATTTGTAAATATATATTTAACAATAAAAAATCATCATAACTAGAGCTTCCACTTCAAATAATAAATACTGAAATAAAATACAAATACTTACATTAATTTTTATATATATATCTCTATTCTAATAGGGATACAAGTAGGCCTACAGGTTTTTATCGAAATTTGAAAAAAATCATGCTTTGAGCTTTTACCTCTAAATATTTTGAATAAACCAACTTTTACTTTAAGAATAAATTTGTATATGTAGCAATATGATTTTCCCAAGCAAAACGCTGAAAAATATAGATATTTATAAATATCACTAAAGTCCCAAATTTGTGAGTTGAGTAAAATTATTTAAAGATTTTCAAACCATTCCTCATTAATCTCGACTTTTTCAACCATTTTAACTGAAACTCCAAGTTCAAGTTCTTTAAGAAGATCAATAACTTGCTCACCGTCTAATAGATTTATTAGATCAGCACCCTCTCGAGTGGCTTCTTCTTTTGCTCCTCTTGTAAAAGTGCTTGTAGTTATGAATAAGCCCTTGTTTGCTCTACCATGCATTGCTCCCCTAAAACTTCTAATCTTTTCGGCTCCGACAGGGTCCTTATACCTTTTGCACTCAAAGATTACAGGGATGCTCACTAAATTATTAAGACGCAAAATTCCTTTACCATCGAGTCCACCATCTCCGCTCCTCTTTGTTACCTCCACCTCCATAAATCCGCATTCTCTTAGGATAATTTGAGCTAATTTTTCAAAGTCAAATGGATTCATATTATGAAGAATTTCCTTTAATTTCTGCTTCCAATTTGATTCCACTTCCTTTTCGTATAGTTCTTCTATTGACTCAGACTCAGAAGTATCTTCGGAAATTAATTCAATTTTTGATTTTTCTTTCTTTTCTTGTTCCTTTTTAAGATATCCTCTATATTCTTTTGTAAGATATTTATTATCCCAATTGGTAACTTTTGCTTTCTGTGTTAATACCCAAACTCCTTGTTTGGTATTGTTTAATAAGCCTAAATGTTTTAACATTGTTTTTACCCATGCTAATTGATATTCAAGTTCAGTCTCATAACTTCTACTTGCACTTCCGTGTGGATAATCAATAATTTCATCTGGCAAATTGAAAATATCAATAATTTTTTCATAAATTTCATCAATTCTTCCAGAGCCTCCTAATTCCTCAAGTGCTTTTAAAGTGACTTCGAATAACTCATATCTTTTCGGTCCTCTATAATCTTTTATTAGACTCATTATTTTAAATTTGGATTTTTTAATTTTTTGAAATAGAATTCTAATAATTATAATATATTATATTCTTTTATATTTCAGTTAATTAATCAAATACTTATAATTCAATATTTTTAAATCAAAAATGTTTTTTTTCCGTGAAATAACCGAATATTAAAATTGAATAAAAAAAAATTATCTAAAAAATCACATCATAGATTTTTTAGAAATAGTTTCTTATTATAATACAATTAATTACTATCAAAAAGAGAAATGAAAACCAGTATCAGGACTGAATATGCCTTAGGATTATTGAGCGCTTTAAATTCACTCCGAGACAAAATAGGTGATATTCCTGATATCTTTTTTGATAGAGAAAATGCCAATAATATACCTCACCCGGAAGGAGTTGGTTTTGAGGTGAATCGATTTCTTAAGGTTTTTGATAAGATTAAATTGAAAAAAGGTTTCACACTTGACTATACATACCATTCTGGAGGGCTTGGAGGAGAACCCCTTATCTATACTCGAAAAAAAGAGGCACCCCGACTTCTTCCGTACGAATACATCGAAAAATATAGCAATACACGACCTTATTTAAATGATATTACAATTGAAATTAATCCAGAATCATTTTTTCAGATTGCTGTTTTTTCTCAAATTGTCAATCAATTTTATCTATTTTGGCACGCAAACTATAATGACCATCAATTTATATTTAGCTTTGAAAAGGTTGACGATCTACTAAAGCACATCCCAGAAGATAATAAAGATAATTATGGTATTAACAGGAAGGATAGAGAGGAATTAAGAACTATATCCTTTGAACCTCAAGTTAATATTAAAGAAGAGGGGGCAGAGGTGCGTTGCGTGATGTTTTCAGCGTGGATTGGATTTTATTATAACATCTCTTTTATAACCTGGCCTAATATAACTATTAAAAACAGTAGAGAAATAATCGTACCTTTTGATTGTGGAATTAACTTTTAGAATAGATATTTTTTTTATTTTTTTGAAAATAAAGGATGAATTTTAAGATGAAATCTTGTGTTACGATAAAATTCTTGAAATAGAACCTGACAAGGCGGCATGGTATAATAAAGGGATCGCACAATTCTTTTCTAATATTTAACTCAAAATAATGATAAAGTTCTCAACTCTTTTCATTTCTCAAGCCTTTAAACATAATAATCCGATTCCTTACATCTATTTCACCTAAGATATCTCCATCTTGTATCATATGAGAAGTTATACTGAAAATATCAAGCTTAACTGGCAGAGATTGGGTGGGAACCCCGATCTCTTTTTTAAGTAATTTAAACGCTTTTGAAAAAGTAACTTTAGGGTGTTTCTGGTAAATATTAATTATTATATCTTTTATTTATCTTAATTCATACGCATAGTTATTACGCCCTATCATTAACTCATCAAAATTGCATTTAGATTTGATTTTTTCAATTCGATCTTCCCATAATTTCATTGAATTGTGTTCATCTTTAAGATTATATATGTATGAACTCGCTTTATCAATTAAAAACTTTAAATCAAACAAATTAATATTCACATCTTTTTTTTCATTCATCTTTTATCCTCTATTTAATATCTATTCCAATTTTTTTTAAGGCTTTAATAATCGTACCTGGTTTTAAATCTTTCAAATTCATACCTTTTCCTTTTTAAACTGAATATCATATGCTTAATATATTAATAATATTTAAATTTCGCTTGAATCAGTATTTTTTAATTAATTAATAAATGGTAAGTATAAAATCTGAAAGCTTCGTGAAATAACCGATGGATTTGAATTAGTCACTTTTTTATAGGTTAGAGAGATCCATTGTTATATTCATTTCTCATACAATAGATTAGATTTTTGATAAGCTATTATTTTTACCTTAATCTTCTTTAGTTGATATCAATTTTGAAGATTTAAGTTCTTCAATAATTAATTTCTTTCGCTCTTTGATGAATTCCTCAAACTTTTCCTTTTCTAATAATTCTTTAATTGAAATAAGATGTAAACGAAGATACTCATCTTCTTTATCTGTAAACCAGATATCTGGTGGTGTATCTCTTTTTTCTGCACAATTTTCACCTAACGATAAGACCATAAGATTGGCTATTTGGTCACGTTCTGATTTAGAATATTTCGTTATCATGCGATTAGTTTCTGGATTCTTAACTTTTATACTTTTAAGAAGAGATTGGGGAAAAATATGATCTAATGAAGGAAGATTCCCATCACTTGCAGGCATAAATGAAGGCATTCTTGTCTTATATAGCATATAGAAGATTAAATATGTTTTTTTCTGTCCATATCTGCTTTCTAATACAGTTTCTGGGGTAATATGAACTCTTCTACCTCGTTTTATGATAATTGAATTAATAGAATCAATATCAAATTCTTTTTTTTCCTTAATATTTCTTATAATAGCATCTAATATAGTATCTGAACTACCTGAAAACGCACCGGCTAATAGAACTCTTGTTAGCCAAAATCCTAGATCTTCCTTTTTTTTAGCCTTCCATTTATCTGGAAATTTATACTTATAATAGATCAGTGGAATAAGTGCTAGATAACTCGGAAGTGCTTTATCATTTTTAATAAATGTATCATTTTGAATAAAATCACGAATATCACTTATTGCAGATTTAATATTATCCCATTCAGTCCTTAAATTATTAATATTGTCCTCTTTACGAAATTTTAGAACATCATATTTTGCTCCAGTTTCTATGAGGATTAGACTTGTCTTTAAAATAAAATCCCTTGTGAATTCATAACCAAGCCGATTAAGGATATTTAGAAAGTCAAGCAATTCCTCTTCAATTTCTTCCCAGCTTAATGTCAAGAGAGAAAACATTAAATCAGATTTACTTAGTGGTGTACCTCCTGAATTGGCACGAATAAAAACCTCAACAATATCATTTATGTTATATAAGCTAGGATTATCTATGCTATCAAGCTCTTGGTAGATAATAATATCATCTTCAGAGAAGACTTTTTTTAATCGCCCAATATTTTGTCGTATTAAATCAGCATTCTTTACATCTTTTATTTGGCCGATTATTTTTTCTGAGATCTTATAATATTCATCTTCAGAATATATGATGGTCTTTAATTTTACCCACCCTTCGTTTATTTTGGCCGCTTCAGAAGATAGAAATTTAAATTGGTATTTAATATCTTCTTTAAGTTCATTCCCCGAAAAGACATTAAAATAGAGTTCTTTTTTATTATAACTTCCCTTTAATGCAACATAGAAACTTTGTAACCTTTGTTGACCATCAAGAACGACCATTTTTTTTTTATTATTGTTAGGAATATAGAAGTCAGTTAAATTGATATTTTCATGATAGTTATCAATAAACTTTCTTATCTTAAGTTTTTCGTTAGTTCTCCAAAAAAGAAGAGTACTTATGGGGTATTTTCGCATAATAGAATCAAATAACTTTTCCATTTGTTCGTCATTCCAAACAAAATAGCGCTGAATATTTGGAAGCCAAAGACCACCATTCTCTTCCTCGTTGTTAATAACAGTAACAATTTTTCTAATAGTTCGTGAAACATTCCCCATATTAAATTGTCTCTCCATATAAGTTGATTTCTACTTTTATAATAATGGTTTAAATTTAATAAATATGCTCAATAAATTTAAGAAAAAAAAGATTGATTACTCATCAATGAAAATATGCGTTATTTGATCGTGAAACGGTTAGTATATTATTGTAAATATAGAGGTAAAATATTACTTAAGAAAAATGAAAATCCTGCAAGGATGATGCTAAATATTTTTTGAAATTTGTATTTTAATCGAACCTTTAAAGTTATCCTAGCAAAAATCAGTTCCTTTACATTAAATTCAAATTTATCAATAGCTTTACTTATTAAATTTAGATTATTTTTATACTCCCTCTCCCTCATACTTTTTTTTTCTTCCTTTTTTGATAGTTGTACTTTGATTTTTTCTTTTATATTTCCATTGATTCCAGGATTAAAAAGTTCTAATAATGCATCATCATTCGAAATAGTAAAGTTATCAATAAAAAATCCACGACCTGTTTTAAGCAGTTTGGTGTTAAAAGCACTTTCAACTTCGGTAGGATTTTTAATAGATAAATTAAAGAATTTAAATGTTAGGTCATTCAAAGAAATTATTGTTGAATGAAAGAATTTTGGTATCTTCTTTAATTCTGAAGCCTTTTCTGACTTTAATAAATATTCTAATTTTAGAAGCGAGTATAAAAATTGCCCTCTTGGAGTACAAGGAATAATTGAATTACTTATTGATGTAATTGCAAGCATTAGAATAATGAAGGAATTTAATAGGCTATAAGTTAAAATAAATTCTCTTAAATTAATAGGAACAATATCAAATACAAATATATTTAAGAACCTTAGATTTGTGTTCAATTCTAGTAAATAGAAAATAGACGGAAAAAGAATGATAACAATTATGTCTAACCAATGCCATTTAGATGGTTTAACTTTAGTTTCCAGTTTGTACATAAAGTAAAACATTGTGATCACCGCATAAATCGTAGGAATACCTAAATATAATAAAATTAATATGTTAGATTCAAAAAAAACTGCAAATGGAGACCATTTAAATGTAAAACTAGATAATAGAAATACAAGATTCGAAACCAAAAGAATTAAAGAAAAGTAAAAAAGGTAACTTGTAGCCCTACTTTTATTTATATTTTTAAAATACTGACGAAATAAACTTCCAATTTCTGATTCACTAATTATTTTTTTAAATTCTGAATGATGATCAATCTTTTTCTTCGGATGGAGAATCTGATTCCCTCTTTCACCAATTTCCACCCATGATGGAATATATTTTGGAAAATTCGGACAAGGAATCTCATTTTTAATAATATCGAGAGAAATTTCAACAGGATCTTCTTCATGTTTATGCGCTCTATTCTTGAATTCCGTTTGGTATTTAATTCTATCAATTAATCTTCTCAGAGCGACATCATAAGGAGGATCCCAGAATTCCTTCCATTTTTCGATTATCAATTGCTCTATAGGAGGATTATTCGCATTTATATCGGATTTCTGATTTTCCATACTTAATATTACATTAACAAATATTTAAATGATTATTGAAAAAGTAATTCATTCCGTAATTCTTTATTTAATTGTCTTTAAAAAGTATAAGGGAAATTTATTTGATACTATTATCGTGAAATAACCGTTTCACGAAAATCAGTTCACTCATCAAATTCTTAATTATCAATTTGTTCTTTTCTAATAAATTACTATTTATTAGAATATTGAAATTGTATTTATGAACTTCTAGAATAATAATAATTTTTAATACAACATGTGCAAAAGATAAAATATAGAGGGATAAATATTATTCAAAAATGTTAAAAACATATTTTTATATATAGACTATAAATAAGCAAACCAAAAATTCTTCAGATATAATTGTTTTTAGTGAATAATCTTGCCAAAGAAAATTCGATATTTATTTGATCATTGGAAAGAAGAACTTATAGAATTAGCTAGTAGTGCAATGGAGTGTTGTGTTGCCTCAGCATACATGAGTCAAGAGGGTGTGAAGCTTTTAACGATAATTGCTAAAAAGCTAGCGCATTATGCTAAAAGAAGAGGAGGGAGTTTAATTAAAGTAATTTTAAGCGATCAATTCACACTTTCTAAAAAGAATCAAATTGAGATTTTAAATCAAGTAAATAGTTTACCTGGTGTTGAGGTAAGAATATATAGTAAAAAAGGGCAATTAATTCATTGGAAAAATTTTATTTTTTATACTTCAGAATATATAAAAGTAATAATAGGATCATTGAACATTACAGGCGCAGGATTATTTTCTAATCTCGAAGATGGGGCTCTTATAACTCATCAGAAGCATGATCCTGAAATTGTAAAACTCAAAAATGAGTTTGATGAAATTTGGAATCATTCTATAGAATGTAATCAATATATTGAGAAGGTAGAGAAAGATTTGATAGCAGAACCTAAGTTTTCGAGGGGAGATAATGTAATATATTTGGCAACAGGAAAAATTGGAACAATAAATTCTATAATTGAAGGATCAAGAGGATATTCTTACAAAGTTACGATTGATGGGGAGAGAGTTACCATTCCTGAAGATGATCTTAAATTATTTATTGATACTGAAGATGAGATTTTGAATGATTTTAATTTAATGAAATTTGGTGATCATTCTGATTATAAGTTGTTCCACCTATGGATAAGATTTGAGAAACCAATTGAAAATAATCTTTATAGTTATTTAGGAAGTAAAACAATACTAAATTATCATCAATTCAAACCATTATTAAGATTTTTATCTCCTTATTCTTTTGAAAGATTATTTATTGCTGATGAAGTAGGAGTTGGAAAAACAATTGAATCGGGGATAATATTGAAGGAGCTATTTGCACGGGATATATTAAATTACCGTAGTCCTATATTGATAGTTTGTCCGAAGGCTTTATGTAGTAAATGGCAGAAAGAAATGAAAGAGAGATTTTCTTTTAACTTTAATATTTTTACTGGAATGGAATTACAAACAATACTCACGATGATTAAAGAAGAAGGGATTTTTCCAGAGAAAAATACTTTTGGCATTGTGGGTCTTCAAACTGCGAGATATGAAACATATTATGACTTATTTAAAGAAATCGAGGATATTCGTGATAGCCCAATTTTTGAAATGATTATCATTGATGAAGCTCATCACATGAGGAATCCTACTTCTATGAGTTATAAACTGGGCAAAATGCTTAGTAATTTAACAGAACGGTTATTAATGTTGTCTGCAACTCCTTTAAATCTAAAAAGTGAGGATCTCTTTAACCAAATGCATATATTAAATCCCTCTCTCTTCCCAGATCTTTATACATTTGAAATTCTTCAAGCACCAGTAAAAGTTCTAAATCGGATAACGAAAAATATAACAGAAAATACCCAAGAATCAAGAAAAAAGATTTCAGAATTATTTTCAATCTTAGAAACACAACCCCTAGGAAAAAATATCCTCTCTCATATGAGTGTAAGGAGATTTATGGAAAGATTAAAAGTTCCAAACAAACTTTCAAAAGAAGAAATCGCTAGATTTATAAAAATATTTATCTCCTTAAGTCCTTTTTTCTATTCTTTTACAAGAACTCGAAAGAGAGAGGCATTTGAACACCAAGTGCAACGAGAAGCATGGTATAGGGCTATTATTTTATCAAGTGCTGAAAAATATTTTATGGATTCTCTAATGAATATTATAAAAGAATACCATCTTTCTCGAGGGATAGAACCGCAAGCCTTAGGCTTGACCATGAATACATATAGATTAATGACAAGTAGTTGCATTCCCGCATCTATAGAATATTTAAAAGAAAATATTGAGAGAGAAGAATTTCTAATGAGTATCGGAGATCTCCCAGAAGATCCTGAAGATGAGACAGAACTTAGTACAAAGCATCTTGAATCTGCTTTAAAAAGCAAATTTGAAAATCTATTAGAAGAAGTAGAAGAACTTCAGAGCGAGTTGTATGAAGATAGCAAATATAAGGAATTTTTCCAAGTTGTTAGAAAAATTCTCTCAAATGAAGAAACGCCACAAATAATAGTTTTCTCGTTTTTTACTAAAACATTGGATTATTTAAAATCAAAATTAGAAACTGATGGATTTAAAGTAGGATTAATTCATGGAAGAATTCCTGAAAAAGGGGATTTTAAAAACCTATCCCGTGATGAAATTATGGAAGCATTTAAAAGGGGGGAATATCAAATTTTGCTTTCTAGTGAAATTGGTGGAGAAGGTTTGGATTTTCAGTTTTGCCGAGCGATAATAAACTATGATCTTCCATATAATCCTATGCGAGTTGAACAAAGAATCGGTAGAATAGATCGTTTTGGTCAAAAAGCTGAAAAAATAATAATTGTCAATCTATTTATTAAAGGAACTGTAGATGAGGAGATTTATAATAGGTTATACTTACGAATCCGTCTTGTTGAGGATAGCGTGGGTAGTTTAGAGCCAATATTGGGAAGAACGCTTTCAAACTTACAAAGTACTTTAATTAGCGGCACTTTGACAGAAGAGCAGAAAGAAGAACAACAGAAAAGAATTGAGGATGCAATTGTTAAAGCAAAAATTCAATATGAAGAATTTGAAAAGTCAAGGAAAGAATTACTTGGAGATGATTATCTTACTGAACCAATTACAAATCTTTCCCGTACAGAACATATTAGCCCAAATGATATTCTAGAACTAACAACCCTTTGCTTTTCAAGATGGGAGGGGTGTTCAATTAAAAAACTCAATGATGATTGCGCAAAAATAACATTATCTGAAGTATTCATCTCAAAAATGAAAAAATTTTATCGCAAACCTGGTAATGAAGGAGCAATTTCAGAATTACATAAAATTGAAACACTTCAAAGAAATATCAATATAGTATTTAATGGGAATAATGCTGAAAATTATCCCGATTATATTTTTTTATCGCCAACTGGATATTGGACTCGATTTTTACTATCTGAAATGAAAGAACAAGAATTAATCAAATATGTTTTTACCTTTACTGCTAAAGATACTGATATTAAATTAGATTCAGGAAAGTATTTAATTTTTATATTTGAAGTAACTATGGAAGGTATCAAAACCGAGATTGAAATATTGGGTGTCCCAATATCAATTGAAGATAAGAAATATAAAACCTTCGATATTAGTGATTTACCAAGAAGGTTAGCGAATATAGTTCCTGTTAAAAATATCGTTGTTACTAACAATTTTGGTTTAGATGATTATTTAATTATTGCTCGAGAAATGTTAGAAAATATATTAGACGGAAAGAAAGAATATAGTTCAGAAGAAAATAAATATCGAGTAGAGAGTAGAATGACATCTTTAGAAAACTCATGTAAAATGAAAATTCAAAAACTTGAAGAGCGAATTACTAATCATATTAAAAGCAAAAGAGAAAAGGGACAGGAACCCGATGAGAGATATATAAAATCAACGAAAACAAGAATCGAAAATGAGAGATATAAAACCTTATCTAAATTAAAAGAATTAGAGAAGCAATCTATTCTCTCTCTTAATTATAATTTACAATCAATAATTTTGTTAAATGTTATAAATCCTTAAATGTGATAAATTTATGAAAAGTGCCTTAATGGAAGAATTAATTGATAAACGCAAAAGATATATTGAAGCAGAACGGGAAAATGGATTTAACATAAAATCTATTTTATCCGGTTTATACGATGATCCTTCTCATTTTATTTATGAAATTTTACAAAATGCTGAGGATGCTCATGCTAATGAAATTATCTTCAAATTATTTTCTGATAAGATTGTCGTATTGAATGATGGAGTCGATTTCATATTTGAGGATGTCGACTCAATTACAAGTATAGGAAAAAGCACAAAAACGGAAGATCTCAATGCCATAGGAAAATTTGGCATAGGTTTTAAATCTGTTTTTGCCATCACCAACACACCGACAATACGTTCTGGTGAATATTCATTTAAAATTATAGATTATGTTCTTCCTAATCAAATTAAAGATAATATTAAAAGTACTAAAAAAACACAAATAGAAATTCCCTTTAATCATCCAGAGAGAAAAAAAGATGAATGTTTTAGATTAATAGAGGAGACATTAAACCATCTTGGCTATCAATCACTTTTATTTTTACAGCACCTTAAGAGAATACAATGGGAAGTGAATGGTGTAATATTTGGTCATTTGGAGCGGAAAGAGAATTATATTGATAAATGGGTAAAAAAAGTTAAATTGATTTCTGAAGATGAACAAGAAAATTGGTTAATTTTTGAACGTATTGTTGATTCAGAAAACAATCGTAAAGTTCAGGTTGCATATAAGATTGAAGAAAATGAAGATAATGAAGAAAAAATTGTACCTGTTTCTAATGCAAAACTCTTTGTATATTTTTTAACTGACAAAGAGACTGATCTTCACTTCTTAATTAACGGTCCATATAGAACCACACCAGCTAGGGATAACATCCCTTCAAACGATGAATGGAATAAAAGACTGATTAATGAAACAGCAATTTTAATCGCAGAAAGTATAGTGAAAATTAAAGAATTAGGACTTTTAAACATCGATTTTCTTAATATGTTGCCAATAAATCCCTATAATTTTGTTGATCGCCCTTTTGAAGAATTTTATACTAAAGTGAAAGAGATTTTTTTATCTAATGAGAAACTAATACCCTCAGATAATAGAGACTTTATTTCAACCAATCAAGGTTTATTAGGAGGTACTAGTGATTTAAGAGAATTGTTATCTTCCAAGCAATTAAAAGAATTATTTAATCGTGAACACTGGATTAATGGAGATTTAACTAAATATGCTTATCGAGATTTGTTTGAGTACTTAAATGAAGAATTAGATATTCCTGAGATTACTGAAGAGAAATTCGTGAGAAAATTCTCAATAAAATTTATTGAAAAGCAAAAAGATAATTGGGTTATAAATTTTTATAAATATCTGATTAATCATGATGGTTTATTGAAACTTAGAAGGCTCAATCTTAAATCTAATCCAATTATTCGTTTGGATGATAATTCACATATGTCTCCTTTTGATGAAGATGGTTATCCTCAGGTTTATTTGCCAACTTTTAGTAAAGAAGATAGAAATTATAGAATTTTAAAAAAAAATATAGCAAAAGTAGAAGATCTTTCTGAATTTTTTGATATTCTTAATTTAAAAACACCTTCAAAATCAACACTAGTAATTGAAAAAATTCTACCAAAATATTCAGAAAAAGATAATACTGTACCTCAAAACGAAAATTTGAAAGATCTGAAAGTAATTATTGAGACACTAAAAAGTAATATCTCTAAAAGTGAACGAGATAAATTATTAGCAAAAATCAAAAAGGTTCCTTTTCTTTATGCCAAAAACGCTAACCTATTACAATCTGCTTACAAATTTACTAGTGATATATATCTTGATGAAAGATTTACTGGAGATAAATCCATTAGTGAGTATTTTGAAGGCTATGATAAATTTTGGGTGTTAGAGGATTATTATGAAGCATTCTCAGATGAAACATCAGATGGAACAAATATTTTTGAGAAAATGGGATGTATTTCAACAATAAAAGTCTCTTATAAACAATCAAATTCATATGGAAGAGTAGTTCTCAGAGAAATGCATGGATGGCATGAAAGAGGTTTATATGAATTTGATCCTAACGCCACAATAGAATGTTTAGAATATGCATTAAACAATATGAATTTAAACCGAGCAAAAGTTATATGGAATCTTCTTTTAGTTCATTACAAAAGAATTTCAGGTACCATAGAAACTTGTTCCCGTAAAGATTATTCTCGTTCAAATAAAACAACAAGGTATTCAACAATGGGAAGACAAGTAACTGAAAATGTATGGATACCGGATAAAAAAGGTAGATTTTATCTCCCATCAGAAATATCAATTTCAAATATACATGAGATTATAGAAATTGAAAGTCAAGATGCTAAAAATGTGTGTGAAAAATTAAGTATAAAGAAAGAAGAACCAATTCTGAGCGATGATGAAATCAGTCAAAATAAACGGTTAATACAAATAGATGACATAACTAACAATATAAAAGCATTCTCAAATAAAGATTTAGAGATAGTCAATAGACTTATAGAATCAATACAAATATCAAAGGAAGAAAAAGAGGATGTAACAATTTATGATATTTTTGAAGCATTTAAGGATCTTGATGAGGCAAAATCACAAGAAATCGAAGAATATGAAGCAATTGAACAAAGTTGGAGCAGTTTGACTTATGAAGAAGAAGAACAAATACAGAATAATTATGGTGAAAATATTACACCTCGTCTCGAGCAAATCAGCAAGGTATATACTACTAGAATTAATCTAAATATGGATGTAAAAGATAAAATAAATCCCAAGTCATTTTTAAAACTAGAGTATGATGGGTGTTGCCAAATCTGTAATACTCGTCTAAATGTAACTAGAAATCCTCCTCTGTTTTACACGTATCGAATAATAAACCTAGAAAATAAACGCGGATGGGCTAACCTCGAATTCAATGTGTTATGTTTATGTCCTAATTGTTTTATGAAACTTAAATATGGAAATAAAAATTTGAACAACATATTTCAATATGCTGAAAAGGTGGGTAAAAATGAAGTTGCTCCTGAGCCTATTGATGAAAGAGGTGGGAAGTACTATATTATTGATATTAATGTTTTAGGAAAAAAAGAAAAGATTTTCTATTCTCAAAGACATATGAGAAAAATAGCAGGATTTCTTAGTACGAATCCTCAATAATATAAATGAATTAAACAAAAATTATTTAAGTTTCCATCAAGAAAACATATTTGCAAGGATTAGATGTAAATATCATAACCGCTTTACAACATAAAAGGATTTTTCCTACTTAAGGTGTGGTTTTAAATATAATATCTAAGTTATGTGAATCATAATAAAAAATAAAATTAAGTTTGGTCTTTTTTAGGTTTATGCTGGATTGCATGGCATTTTACACATAAGACTTCAATATTTTCAGGATCTGTTTCTCCTCCATCGATATAACGTTTTGTATGATGATATTCCGGTTCTTTGTAATCTTTAAAGTCTAATAGGCATTTCTCACATTTTCTATTTGCTCTATGATAACAAGATATTTTTTCTTCATCGGAAATTTGTCTTTGTTCATCAAGTTTAGGAGGATTATATTTATTTATAAATTCCTTTATAAGAATATCTCTTCGTGTCTTTATATTTTTCTCTGAAAACCCCCCTCTTACATTATCAAAAAATTCTTGATATACAAATTTGTTCTGCCTTGACCTTTGATTATATACCTTTCCATGAAAGTTTTCTATAAATTCACGTATATTGTCGACTTGAGCTTTTATAGAATAATCTTTAGTTAACTCACTAATCATCGTATATACAGCATTGATCCAAGCATGTCGGCGTAGATATTGATAATTTCCAGGATTAGGAGGAAAACATTTTGCTAAGAACTTAAGATGTTTTTCACATTTCTGATAATCAGAATCATTTGAATCTAAATTAGAATAATTATCAAAAAAACTAAATAATTGTTTCTGTCCTGCATCTTTTACTAGTTTTTTCTCATAATATAATAATCTAGCAGCATCAGGATAAGTATTGTACCGTTTTTTCTTAACTCCAACACTTTTCAATAGAAAGGACATTTTAGCTAGAGTTCTCATACTTGGAACAATTTTTCCAGGAAGAGCATTCAATCTCTCCCCTAAATTTAACGGTGTTCCTCTTTGAAGTTTAGAAAAGATTCTTCTTACTTCCCCATCTGAATAATCCTCAAATATATATTCTCTTAATTTATAATTCAGAAATATTTTTCTTTGTTCTGTTGAAATGGGATTTTTACCATTAAAATCCTTATTATGGTCTTCCTCTCTTGAATATTTTTTATTCAATTTAAGTTCATTCTTGCTAAATTTCTTTATTGTGTTTAAACGTTGCTGTCCATCAACTACGTAGTACTCACCTGTATCAGTTTTTTGATTAAAAAAAAACAATGGCATTGGTTCTTCACGTAGAATAGTATCAATTAAGCATTGTTCATCATCTAAAGACCAGACATTCTCTTCTCTTTGATAATTTCTATCCACTTTATAATCTGAATAGTTATTGATATAGTCTTTAATTAATAGCATATTTTTTTTACCAAATTAAATTATATATGTGTAATTTTTGAAGGATAATGCTTTTTTTTCCCTTATAATATAATTTGCTTCAGATTTATAAGCTTTATCATTTAAACTTGAGTTTAAAACTCAAATGATTAATAAAAAGCATTAATCAAATGGTCAACTAGCAATTTTAGTTCATTAAAATGACGAACCATTAGAAGAACTTTCTATTATGTGTGATTCAGTAGAACCTGTTCCAGATGAATTTGGCTTTAAGGATTATGCTGAAAATAAAAATCTTGCTTAAAAGTTTTTTGAATCAGAATTGATAATTCCAATAGATCGTTTTATTTTAAGAAATGAATTTTAAATCGTAAAAGTTCTTTAATTTAGGATATAACTTATCAACCATCTCACTGAACATTGTGGATATTTCTCTTAGCTTTTTTTGATTATTATCAGAATCAAGATTCATTAAGAATTGATTAAATTTCTGATTTAACTGAATAGAATTGTTAAAATCATGAGTACGACTGGGTTTTGGGCTATATCCTAATTTTTTAAATTGTTCGTCGATAAGTTTTCCATTATATTCTGTAAAAATGAAACTTTCATTGTTTATGATCATATCCTTAATTCCATGTTTAATCAGTTCTTCATTAACATTTATTCCTACTAAGACCCTATCAATGTAAAATTTAACTAGAAATGGCAACCCAACTTTTTTTTGCCATTTTTTGTAGTAAATATAAAATGATGGTTGACCTTTCTGTAGAAACAATCGTATAATGCTGTAAGGTGCCTTGTTTAAATTACATATAAGATTTTTTACAAACTGTTTTAACATTTGTTCTAAATTAATTGCTTCTATAATTTTTTTCCTTGTTATACTTAAATTTTCTTCTGATACACTTCTTTCTTTTGTATCAATAATTTTTCTTACTTGAAAGGATTCTCCTTCCTTATTGACCGTTAGCAACCCAATTTTAAACTTTCTCAACAATTCAACAAAATCTTCAAAAATTTCTTTATTTTTCTTGAGATTCTCTAAATCTTGTTTTAAAAAAAAAATATACAAAAAATGACAATAATTTCTGTTTGAAATAACTTGCCCTATTAATTCCCATAGTCTTAGTTTTTGTTTGTTAACCAATTTTCCTTGACATAAATAAACTTTTGAATTAATGTCAATACCATACACGTCGGGATTACTACAATAATCATTTATAATTAATGGCCAACCAGTCCTAATTCCAATATGTTCAGGAACTCCTTTATGACTATCATAACTAAATGTATTTAATAAACTAGAATTTGATTGGTCTAATATAAATAATTTAATTGGTTCAAACATTTCTCCTTCAAATTTGATATTCAATACTTAGACACTCTCATTAAAAATTTCAATTTTAACTTTTATCTTATAACGACATATTTTTCCTGTTAAGAATGATGGCAAATACATAACGATTAGATCCGATATAATTTATAATTTTAGACGATAATCTTGAAAAATGGACTTTAGATCTTTCTTCAATTGAGTGGCAATGGAATTTGAAACACCCTTCTTTTCAATTCTATTCTTAATTTTTGTTATACTTAAGTTAATCCGATTAATTTCATAGTCATTTTGATACATTATATAGATTATAGCATTATCAATAATTTTTGGAATACTCGCATTCCATTTATTATCTATATATTTCTCCAGATTTAAAGTTTGGGCAATTCTCCAGGAACTTTCAAATATTTTTAAGAATACATCTGATTTTTTTGGGTTTTCATAAGTAGAAAAAAATTTCAATGTATTTTTTCCATCCATAGGTAAAATCAATTCAGGAAGAAAAAAATGCATTATTTTAGAATTTGAAACTAACCGACTTTCTCCCTTCATCAAATTAAGATTTTTGTAAAGTTCCTTAACTAGTTCTTTTATTTTTAAGAATAGCTCTTGAGAATCTACTTCCTTTATCCTATAAGTACTAAGTTTCAAGAAAAGACTTTGGTTTTCCAAAATATTTTCTCTAACTTCATCAAATTGTTTAATTTTAGCTTGTCTTTTATCCATATCCCAAGAAATCAGAGTTGAATAGACGAGTGCTATAAATTTGTTTACTTCATCATGTTTAAAAATACTCTTTAATTCTTTAGTCCTAATTTTAGAGATTATTAATCGGTATAAGTAGAAATCTAGATTCTTCCGATATCCCCATTTATTAAATTTATCAATTACCTTGGGAATCTCTTCAATTAAATATCTAATTTTTAATTTATATTTTTCATCTAGTAAATTAATCACATCTTTATTTATTTTTGCATTCTAAATCTGTAAAATAATCAAATGGGGGTTTTTTCCCAGATTATGGGGACAATTGGAAGATAATTTTTTTCTAATTCTTGAATATAGTTGTATTTGTTCTTAATGTGATTCTTTCCTTTTTGATCTCCATTATCCACAAAATATTAAAACCTATGATGAATGAGCAATGGAATAATTGTTATCAATAATTATATAAATTCTGAATTTAAAAATTTGACTTGATAGTAAAATAACCGTTATTAAAAAAAAAAAATATATGATGTTAATATTACTATTATCCATTTTTTCTCCAAAAAATCAATTTTTTAAGATTTGATAAAATAATTTCATCATTATTCACGATTATTAAATAAAAAATTGCTAAGATAAAGAAAACTATATCAATAATAATAATAAAAGTAAATATTATGCCTTTAGGGATAAAGGGAATATATAATAAATAAAATTGAAATAAACTAGTTAAGGATGTAGTAATTGAAGTCATTGTAAAAACAATAGAATGATTCACATAACGGATTATTTCTTGATAGTATTTATCTTCTTTATCTGCTTTCTCTTTAAGGAAGAAGACTAAATTTTTCTCCCATTGATCAGCGTCTGCTCCGTCGAGAGCAGTTGTAGGAGTTATAAAGGATTTTAATTTAAAAAGTATTAGAATAAATTTATAGAAAACACCGATAAAAAAACTAATAAAAGAAACCAGTAAAGAAACATAATTAATACTTGTTAAATAAATAAAAAATATCGCAGCTACTATTGGAAAAATTGTTAAATCGATACTCAAAAATCTATATAGTTTATCATAAAGAAGCTTCTTTTGTTCCTCTCTTTCTTTACTAACAATTTCCATGTGTAGTTTTAAAACATCTAAATTTTCATTCTCAACCATTTTCTTTAAAATTACGATAGAAGTCTATTCTTTATCATCCATATCTTTAAACTCTTGAACCTCTATTCCTGAAGGTTTATATGGACTTTCCTTAGACGAGTCACTCTCATTAGATGTTTCCTTTTCCGCCTTACTTTCTTTATCCGACATAAGTTTCTTACCTTATTAATATGATTATTTTTTTAATAATCTTCATCTTCATTACGCCTAATTACAACTTTAATTCTTGAATCTTTATAAGGGGAATTTTCTGGGCTTGAAATTTCTCTACTACTTTCTTTTTTAGGATTATCCTTATTATCTTCTGACATTTTCTTTAATATTGAATTAAAATATTTATATGTACTTAATTTATCATATATTTCATCATAATTAATCCTATTAAATGTTATGGATGTGCTAATTTTTAGATTTAAAAAACAGCGTGTTAATAATATTCAAATTATTCCTTGCTTACTCAATTATTTCTGAACTCTTCTAAGTAGGTTAAGTTCTCCAAGGAAGAATATAGATTAGATCTAATGATCAAACTTTTTCTAACAATTCTAATTTATACAACTAAGTTAAAGTTTACAAACTTTAAAAATAACAACAAAAAGTCAAAGTTAAAAGAGAGTTTAAAAGGAGCAAAAGAATACCTTTCTATTGTAGAAAGCATAGAAAGGACAGGACAATTCACAAGAGAACAAGAGAATTGGCTACTTCAAAATTGTAGATTATTAGACGAAGAAATGAATGAGTTAAATTTTCAGCAATTGGAACCAGGAATGTCAGATGCATATAGAACATTCTTTCATAAGAGACATCCTATCGCCACATTTCCAAATTACTTAAAAGCAAGACTGCCTTTCGATAAGAGGTTTCTTATTTCAACTTTAAGAAATAACTTAAATGGATATATTAAGAAAGTTGAGGATTTGACTAAGAATCCAAAAAAGATGAAAGAACTTTCGAATACAAAGAAAAGAAATCCATCTAAAATCCTAAAATTTGATAAAATAAAACTAATAGAGCTCATCTTTGCAGGTTTATTTATTACGAGTGTAATTTTGTTGATAAGTTCAAACACATTTATCTATGGGTTTATTTTGAATATAATCTCGGTTGTAGTAATTTTAATTCTAAGTTTTTTCAATTGGGAAGAAATTTAATTACCATTTCGCGAAGAAAAATAATATCTGAATATAGCTGGAGATATTGATCAAGGAGAGTTAACTTATTCTGTTTAGTAATTTCAAAAAACTATTTCCTAACTCAGTAATAATAATCGAAGTGCCTTGATATGTAAAAAGAAGTTCATTTTCAGGTA
>JAHLWJ010000630.1 GCA_019057975.1 Promethearchaeota archaeon
ATTGCTCCAACTCTTAAATCGATAAACTCGGGTTCTTGTTCAAATTCAATAGCTTCTGCTGTACAGTCTCTTTGACAGTTTTTACATTCTATACAGGCATCTCTATCAATTAAAGCAAGTTTAGGAACCGCTTGTGGAAAAGATATGTAAATTGCGCTCCTTTCGCCAATACCTCTATTGAATTCGTTCGGGACTTTTATTGGGCATTTTATTGTACATAATCCGCAACCAGTACATTTCTTTTCATTAATATAACGGGGATTTTTTCGAATTTTAACATTATAATTACCAGGGATGCCACCAAATTCAATAATTTCACTATAAGTAAATAATTCTATATTTGGGTGCTTTGAAGTACTTACCATAATAGGTGCGAGTACTCATATTCCGCAATCATCGGTGGGGTAAATTCTGTCTAATTGTGCCATTTTTCCACCAATTGTGGCTTCTTTTTCAACTAAATAAACAGGAATCCCTTGGTTTGCTAAATCTAAAGCAGCATTCATCCCAGCAATTCCAGCACCAATAACTAAAACAGCTTTTTCCACCGATATTTTTTTATGAGGGATAATTTCTAATTCCCGTGCACGATTTATTCCTGCTTGTATTAATCTTATAGCTTTTTCAGTGGCATTTTTTTTATCATCTGAGTGAATAAAAGAGCACTGTTCGCGTAGATTAACCATTTGAAAATAATATGGGCTTAATCCAGCTTCAATTAATACTGCTCGGTAGGTGGATTCATGAATTTTTGGTGTACAAGCAGCAACAACAATCCGATTTAAATCTAAATCTAAAATATCGTTCTTAATAAGTTTTTGTCCTGGATCACTGCAAGTAAAATCATTTACTCTAGCAATCATGACACCAGTGAGTAGTTCAACATAATTTCTAACAATATCGCAATCAATGCTAGCACCAATATTTACTCCTCATCTACAGATATATACGCCTAATCTAATGGTCTGCACTTCAGACATCTAATCCACCTTTGTAAAATATCACCAATTATTTTTTTAATAAAATTTATTTTTTCAATTTTGAAAAAAATACAAAAATGTTATTATAATCGCTTTTTAATGCTATATTCCAATTAAATAATGAGGTGGGAGAAATTTAAAAAATCTGATAAGAAAAATATTTGTTATTTTGATAAATCTACTTATCAATTTTTTATTTAATGAACGAATCGGATCTATTTATGATCCAGAATCAATATGATCTTTATCATTTTCCTAATATTAAATTGAGGTTTGTCACTCATTTAATATACGTAAAAAGATACATTTATATATTTTGACAATAATATTTATCATAGTGATCATAATATTTACCAAAATAGTCATTAAGATTTTGAGATTATAAATGCACCTGGTGATTTTTGATAATGAAAATAAAAAATTTTAAGGATTTAATTAAAGAAGTTCACGAACCTGGTATATGCCAACAATGTGGAGGTTGTGTAAGTTTTTGTAATTCAATTGAAAATGATGTAATTGGTATGAAGGATCCTAATTCACCTCCAAAATATATAAATGAGGAAAAATGTCTTGAATGTGGAATTTGTTATTTAATTTGTCCACAGACTCATATTTTAGATGATGATCTCAATAAAACTTATAATTTCACAAATTTTTCAACCATGCCCTTTGGATTTATCGACAATATTTACTCATGTCAAGCCACAGATAAAGATTTTTTAAAATTTGGAACAGATGGAGGCGTAGTAAACTCAGTAATAAACTATTTAATAGAGGAGAAAGTAATTGATGGAGCTATCGTTGCGAAAACAAAAACTGCCTTTTCCAGAGAAGCCACAATTGCTAGAAATAAAAAAGATTTAATAGAGGCATCAGGAGTTAAATTAGATTTAATTCCACAGCTAAATGAATTACAGAAATTTCACACATATACAAGTTCACTTCCCCAATTAAGACATTACAAATTTAAAAGATTAGCTGTAGTTGGAACACCGTGCCAAATTTATACTATTAGATGCATGCAAAGTTTAGGTATTATTCCTTCACAGAATATTGAGCTTTGTTTAGGATTATTTTGTTACGAGAACTTCTTTTTTGATAAGCTCAGAATTGAGAAGTTTGAAAAAAAATTCAATCTGAAATTCGAAAATATTGACAAAATAAACATTAAAGAAGATTTAATCATTAAATTGAAAAACAGAGGAGCCACTCAAAAAATAATCCATATCCCATTTGATAGTATAAAAGATTATATGCGTCAAGCTTGTCTTGCTTGTAACGATTTCACTAATATTTATGCTGATATCTCATTTGGAGGATTAGGTTCTATGGATAAATTTACTACAGTAATCACTCGCACTAAAAAGGGAATAGATATAATTAAGAAAGTAATTAATGCAGGAGTAATTAAATCTTTTAAATTGGATGAAACAAGCAAAGGAAAAATGAAAGAGAAAATTTCTCAATTCTGTCAATTAAAGATAGAACGATTTGAAAACTTTATGAAAAATTTATCGATTACATGGAAATCTCCACCTTTAGCTTTAGAAATTGACGACGATTAAGCGCTATAAACAATTTTTAAAAAAAAAATTTAATTTTTTTTTAATTTGAGTAGAATTAAATACCCTGTTTGAAAATGCCGAAAAAGAGAGGGATTTAGAAGATGGATATATATTCAATATTATCTCATCCATTTAGAAGAAGGGTATTACACCTTCTAGAAAATGAGGGTTATATTCCCTATACAGATTTAATGGAAAAACTTGGTTTAGAAACAACAG
>JAHLWJ010000631.1 GCA_019057975.1 Promethearchaeota archaeon
TATTAATTTTATTCTTAAACATATTAATAGTTTTAAATTTAATAATTGTTGTTATGTTATGCTGAATAACCCGTATTTAGGAGCACGAACTAATATTCTATGCGTAATTGGGCATCCAATCGAGCATAGTATGAGTCCAGTAATGCATAATGCGGCACTTAATGCCCTCTCCTTAGATTACGTTTATTTAGCTTTTGACGTACCTCCTAACGATCTACAGAAAGCAATATTAGGATCAAAAAAAAGTAATATCAAAGGAATAAATGTTACTATCCCTCATAAAGAAGTTATTATCAATTATTTAGATACAATTGATCCACTTTCAAAACAAATTGGAGCAGTTAATACTATTAAAAATGAAGATGGTGTGCTTTTAGGGAGAAATACAGACGCGCTTGGAGCTAAACAAGCATTATCAGATGCTGGATTCAAAATCGAAGGGAAAAAAGTATTAATGTTGGGCGCAGGTGGGGCTGCTAGAGCGATTAGTTTTGCTTTATCCGAAAAAATTGACGAAATATTTATCTGTAATAGAACGGAAGAGAGAGCAATTAAGCTGGCTAAAGAATTACAGGACAAGACCAAAGTAAAAGCGATAGGTAAGAACATGAGCGAAAAGACACTAAGGACTTTAGTAAATTCTATTGATATACTAATAAACACAACTCCGATTGGATTGTATCCCAAGATTGATATATCACCAATATCTAAAGATTTACTCCATGAAAACTTATTTATATTTGATATCATATACAACCCTCTCCAGACGCGATTACTAAAGGATGCGAAAGAAATTGGTTCTAAAACCCTTAACGGATTAGATATGTTTATTAATCAAGGAGCTTTAGCGTTTGAGTGGTGGACAGGTAAAAAACCAAATGTTAAATTAATGAAAGATAAAATTATTGAACAATTAGGTAATAAATGATGACACAAAAGAAAATAACAATTATTGGTGGTTCAGGTGGCATGGGCAAACTTTTTGGAAAATACTTTAAACACCATGATTTTGAAGTAACAATATATGCTCGTAATAGGGAAAGATTAAAGGATGCAGCTACTGAAATGGGGGTAAATTATGAATTCTCTCTTGAAAAAAGCGTTGAACAAGCCGATATCGTAATGGTAACTATTCCAATTAAGGATACTCCAAAAATGATTAAAAAGATTGGTCCCTATTTGAAGGAAAATGCCTTAATCTTTGATATTACATCAATAAAGAAATCAGTATTCGAAGCCTTAAAAGATTTAAAAAATACATTTCCTGTAAATTGCATTTCGTTACATCCTATGTTTGGTCCTGGTATTAAGGACATGAAAAATTATGTTATGTTAGTTCTAAAAATAGGAGGAACTGACAAATACGACATAATCATAAATGATCTCTTAGATATGTTCAGATTAGATGGATTAATCATTACCGAAACTTCACCAGATATTCACGATAAAAGAGTAGCCCTTACCTTGGGCGTGCCACATATGTTGAACATTCTTTTTTTAAATCTTCTTCAGAACGCAAATGAACCACTGAACGAATTAACTAAATATACTGGAACGACTTTCTTACTTCAAAAAGTATTTGCTGAGAGTATTATCCAGAGAGAAATGGAAATGTTCGGTGAGATCCAGATGGAAAATCATCAATTCCTTATAATTTTAGAAATGTTTGAAAAATTAGTAAATAAGTATAAGAAATTAATCGAAAATAAAGACATGAAAGGCTTTAGTGAGATTTTTTCGCAAGGATTAGATTATTCCAAAGAAGATAATCATTTTAAGAAATCTTATAAGTATTTTTATGAATTTATGAAGATTTTAAAAGGAAAATAAAAAAAAAAAGATATATCTTTAGTTAATTTTAGTTCCACAGAACGCACAAAATTTCAATCCTTCTCTCTCGCCGATTTTCACTCCACAATTAGAGCAGAATTTCGATTCATCAGCAACTTGAGCATTAATTTTTATGTAATTTTCTGCTTCTTGGTATTTATTAATCTGCAATGGTTTTGGATTAATAATGTTATCATTTTGTATAGTAGAGATAGGTTGGCAAATCGATTTACAATGAACGCAACGATTTGGTTCTTTATCGTAGTAGATTGCGAGATAAATAAGTACACCAATACCTGCAGTAAAAATACATAATATGATTATTAAGCACATATCTATATCCTCTCTTACTGTAAGGACATTCATTTTACAATTCGGACAATATTTAGATGCCATATAATTTACCTTTTTTATTATGTTTTAATTAAAACATAAATTTGATAAATAATAAAAAATCTGGAGTCCAGTTTTTAGACGATTGTTTTGGGACAAAAATATATCGAAAATAAAATTCGTGGAGTTAAAAATACTTTAGTTAAAAAATAATTAAATGAATCTTGTGGTGAGGGTTCAACCACGGAAAATTTAACATCCTTTCAAGTTTATAGCACAGGAAATTTTGGTGTACTTAATATCTTGGTTGATAAGATATGGGTAAACAACAACAGAATTTATTTTAGGGTAAGAGAAATAATAACAAGCAAACAAAATTACCTAAAAAAGGAAAAATATCCCAATATTTATTCTATTCATCAAGAGGATGTATTTAGCATAAGATGCAGATTATACCTATGAAAATCCATTTACTAAACTTTTGATCCACAATGGGCACAAAACTTTGCGAGCTCGTTTAGTAGTGGCTCGCCACAATATGAGCAATACTTAAGTTTTGAAGTTTCGTTAGCTTTAACCTTTATATCACTGTTAATATCG
>JAHLWJ010000632.1 GCA_019057975.1 Promethearchaeota archaeon
AGTTGTTAGGAAAAATATATCTAAGAATCTATTTAGGAATCTTAATTTTTTATGTGGTATACTGGATTCTTCCAATTATTTTTCAAACAAACATTTCACCAGAAAACTTAGAGGATACAACTGAATCCCAAGGGCTCGGTTTTTTAGGGACACATTTTGGATCACTTATTTCTCTATTTGCGTTTTATCCATTAGTTGCATTACCATATATTTTTTTCGTGGCACCTTTCATTTCCATATTATATGTATGGAATCGTTTAAGAAAAGAAGAAGGTTCTACAAAATCGAACCTCCAACTTATAACTTATCATTTTACTGAAAGCCCTATCAAACGAATTCGAAGCGGAATTTTTAAAAGTGACTGGACGAGAGAAAAAGAGATACTAAAATTGTTAATTGTGCTATTGCCAATTTCTCTTTACCTTCTACAAGTCATTTTATCTGTTTCAGGTTTGGAATCTGATCCTGTTATTACTGGAGAAACTGCTTTAGGATGGTTTCTTGAGATTTTATTCGTTTACTTGGCAATATTTATTTTTAGCATTGAATTATTGTTTAGTTCACAAATTGCAATAAAAGGTAGATACTTTGGAGAAGATATAAGAACACAGACATATAAAAGCTTATATACAGTAGGAGCACCAATTTCAATATTATCAATAATTTTATTCATCTTTCAATATACATCCTCAATCCTCATTATAATATACTTCTTTGCTTACTTTATAATGGCTTCGGTAATTTTCATATTATTTCTTAAGATCTTTGAGCCGATATCTATTTTGCTATTCATTAAATTAATCGATTGGTGGAAAAATAGAAAACAAAAGATCCGAAATATAAATTATACAAATTTCTATTACGGAATAATTCTAGCTTTTGTGGCTATTCTTGTTTTTCTACTTCTAAATATTGTAGCATTCCAACCACTATTTTACACCGCTTTTCCAGATGATGAAGCTATAATTAATTCTGGATTATTTACTCCACCACCTTCTGTTAACCCGTCTTTATCTGATGCTATTTCCTTCGATCTCATGATTATTTTTCATTTTTTGGTGCAGCAACTTCTTCCGATTATCATAATGTCAGTACTTTTAGCTTTTATCATGAAATATATAAAAAGCTCTTTTATAGGGTTTCTTACTTACTTACCAGTGATAATAGCAATCTCTGTTCTCTTTGGTATTCTCCGAGTGCCTCCATTAATTAATTTCTCCACAGAAGAATATTGGATTACAGGTCAAACTAGTTTTATGGTTCTTTTTAACTTTAATTTCTATACACTTAGAACTGCTGCTTTAAATGCAAATTTAACAGGAGTACTAGGAGCATTAGCACTTCCTTATCTATATACGAGATATGTATTTAATATTATAATATGGACTTTAATGATATTTTATAGCAGAAAGATGTTTAAAACTAAAAATCTCCCTGTTGACGAAAAATTAGTAGAAAAAGTGGTATTCTCAACTCTCAGCGATTATCTTTCATTTGATGATTATGATCAAGAACAAACACATTACTTAATTACAAGAAAAAAAGAATACTTAGGAGAAGAATTTAAACAAGAACGAGAAGAAATAAAAGAATTACTGAACACTCTAAATGAAGAAAAATTATTAAAAGAGCTTAAACCTGAAGATGAAATTGAAAGAAAGAGATTCTTCTATACTTTAAAATATCTCTTTTTCAATGATTTTGTCGATATTTGGAAACCAGAATTCAAATATACTTTTGAAAAGGTCGAAAAACAAGGACTTTATATTATATATGATGATGGGAGGGGCGTTTTCAATTATGCATTTAGAAGTGAGGATATTCAAGATCCTGGGTTAGTTTCTGGAATGTTCTCGGCAATCACCTCGTTTGTTAAAGAAATGACTAAATCTACCGAGGCTTTAAAAAAAATTGACCATGGAGATATCACTATACTTCTTGAATATGGAAACAAAATTTTTGGGGCATTATTCATAAAAGGAACTCAGAGCTCAGAAGTAAGAGCACCTTTGAAACAGTTTGTCCAAAAATTTGAGGAAAAGTATGAAGATGTGCTAAAAGATTGGACGGGTGCACTCCAACATTTTGAGAAAGAAGAAAACATAAAACTTTTAGAAAAGATTTTCAAAGAAGATTAAAATTGATTTTTTTTATTTTATTTTTTTTTAAAAATTTATTATCTGAGAATGGATTTAATGCGATCCTCTATTTTGAATCTTAGATCTCCAAGAATTTTATCAATTTTAGGCTCAAATTTCTTAAAATATTTAGGTTCTTTCGAAATTAAGTCATTAGTATCAAACTTTTTTAGAAATTTCGAGATTATCTTCTGTAAATGTTTGGTTACAAACTTATGATTTGTATCTCTTTCGATGATGGCATATGATAATAATGGTTTAGCTTTATTTGTTTTATTCTTTGTTAACTGAACCATCTCATAATAAATAATAATCTCAAAGCTTGAAAGAGAGATAACGTTAATTTCATCGCCATAAACCTCGTTAATGAAATTCTCTAATCCGTTTAGAAATTTTGCTCGTATATTAGGATCTAATACTTTATCTGAAGATGAATAATACTTAATCTCAACTAAGTTTTTCATTCCAAGGTTAATTCCAATTTCTAAAACTGCCATTTCTCAAAATTAAATTTATTCAGAGTGTTAAACTCTGTTTAAGTTCAATAATTTACTTTATAGTAATAATTATTGATTATCTTATTTTTAATTGTTTTTGGTAGATATAAATTTTGTA
>JAHLWJ010000633.1 GCA_019057975.1 Promethearchaeota archaeon
TTTAAAATACTTTTTAAAAATAGAAAATAGTTTAAAATATTTATTTTTTATAAATTAGAAAAATTTCTGATTTAAATAATCAGCATATAAAGCCACTACTGGATTATGACCAGTAAATTTATCTTTTACAATTAATGTTGTAACTGGTGCTTTTGATTTAATAGAAAATAATAAATCATGACCAATACATAAACCTACTATTATATTTAGTTCTGTATCATTTTCATTTAAAAGAAGTGCTTGAAGTATAGGATTGCAGGCTGGTTCAAAATTATTAGGATTCCTTATCTTATATTTATTAGGTACACCCAATTCACTTTTATCAATATGTCCACACTTACACGCAATCGAATAAACATCTAACTGATTGTTTTTTAATATTTTATTAAGAGTATATGCTTCTTGACTTAAGGCGACACAAAAAGCAATTCCAATTTTTTTTATTTTCAATTCTTTGACAAATTTTACTAATAACTCAACTCTTGATCTTACGGTTAAAGGTTTTTTGTCTACCATATCATATCCGTATTTATGTACTAATTCACTTGTAATATTTAGATTATTAATTTTTTCTCCATTAAGATATTCATTTTTAGATTTTTTAACCAACTCTTCTCTTGTTTTTATGGGACAAAAAGCAGGTAATTTTTCTTGAATATAATTACTTTCTCGACATAATTTTAATTTACACACTGCGCAATTAGGTATATTCATATTATTAATCCAACCCTCCTAATACTTTCTTTATCACTATAATAAAAATATGGTTTTAAAATTTTATTAAATCCTTTTGTTAGTTTAACCTTATTAAAATTAAGCCTATAGTAGTTAGTATAACCGCCAATAGTACTTTTTTACCTGGTATTTCCTTTAAAAAAAATATTGCTAGTAAAGAAGAAATTAAAGGGGTAAGAGCAAAAATTGGAGCAACCATCTGAGATCCTTTAAGCTTGATAGCTACAACTGCAATGTATTGAGCAAAAACAGGTCCACTTAAACCAGCTAAAGATGCAAATAAAAACTCCTTTTTATTGAAATTTTTAATTTCTTTAATGTATTTGAATAATACAAGATTTATTAACGATGCTCCAAGAATTACTCTAGTGCCAGCTAGGGTTGAAGATGATATTTTTGTTGAAACCCAATCGGTTGCTACCATTGCAGAACCCTCACAAAATGATGCAAACATTGCTAATAATATTCCTTTAATCTTTTTAGTGTTTTCTTGTTTCGTATTTTGAGTAATTAATATTATTGAAAAAAAATATTAAAATTGCTCCCATTATTATATTTTTGCTAATAACTCTTCCTAAAATAAGCCATGACCATAAAAATACCCAAAAGAATAAGAATAAAAAATAGAGACTGTTTTTGATATGCCAATATATTTAATTGCTCCTATTGAACTAGACCCACTTAAAACCAACCCTAAAAAAGCTGATAAAATTAAGACTAAAATTTGATGAAAATTTAAAGAAAAATCAGTAAAGTTTTTATTTATAAAAAATACTATCACCCAAAATATTGAAGAAATATAAAGTCGTATTATGTTAATTACTATAGGACTTTTATTACGAACACCTAGTTTTACAAATATTGAGCTTATACTCCATCCGAGTGCAGATATTAAGCTTAAAAAAATATAATTATTACTTAATATGTTTACTATATTACTTACTATTTTTCTCCTTTTTTTAAATGAATCTCCCCACAGCAGAGCTACGGGGTATCTATTGCTCTCTAAAACAAACTAATTTGCTAATAGTGTAACTTTTTATATTCTTTTTCGATCCCTTGATATCTTACATATTTGCTTATTGTATCTTCACTACCAAACTTGCTTACAGTATGTACAAAAAATCCATCTGACCAAAATTCTCCCCCTATAGCGGCTTTTTTACTTCCGGATGTTTTTCAAATGTCTTTTTGGCAGTTATACTTTTTATCATTCTTATCATTTCTGTCACACTATATTTTAGAGATGACTGAATTAGAAAATGCACATGATTCTTGTCTGTTCCTATCTTGAAAAAAACTAATCTCATACCTCTTGGAAATCTCAAGGTATATATTCTTTAAGAGTTTCATCTACTTCTTTATTGAAAATAACCCTTCTATATTTCGCTGGGCATATAAAATGGTATATTAGTACAGATACATTATGTGATTTGTAAATATACTTACTCAAATCACTTTCTCCTCTACTTTTTATACCATTTTATTATATTTTATTGATCGCAGCAGAGCTGCGGGGAATTGAACCCTAAGCGATTAAAATGTAGTTCTCCATAGCTAGCTTACCGATCATCTGTTCTAATTTGGCTACCTGTATCTGTAATTTTTTTATTTCTTGATTATTATTACCATTTAGTTCTCCATTTAAGTATTGTCTCTTCCAGCGGTTGATAAGTCCAGGAGATATGTTATTCTCTTTTCCTAATTTCCAGGACACTTTTACCGCTTAGTATTTTTTGTACAATTTCTTCTTTTTGTTCTTTAGAATATTGTCTTCTTTTGATACCCATTACCACTTCACTCCTTTCTTCTTTTTGCTGGTTATTTTATTACACAACAAGTCTTATTTTTTCTGTAAACGTGTCTAGTGGTATGGGTTCACTCCATATATTCAATATCTTTACTTTAATGATGGGAAGAAGTGCTTCCAGTGTTTACATATGCCATAATCTCTTCGGCGGTCTTACCAGCTAATCCCAATTTCTCCATGGTCAATCC
>JAHLWJ010000634.1 GCA_019057975.1 Promethearchaeota archaeon
GTTACGGATTGATACATAATTATTTAACCTAATATAAAGTTCATAAACTATTTTCCAAAATAATTCTTTGATGTTTTTTATATCCACCGTCAGCCCACAGTTCTCAGCATCTTTAGCATAGATGGGTCTCCCGTGGCTCTTATACTTTTCTGAAGTAAGTAAATCTTTTATCTTTTGACTAATCTCTTTATCAGTTAAATTTGACAACATTCCTTCTTTAAGTGTTTTTACAGTAATATCTTTTGCTAATAACAACATTGTTTTATATTCTTCTATTTCTCTTGAATCATAATTTGCCAATTGCTGAATATATGGCTCTAAATTACCTTTTTCTTTTACTGCATTTGAAAATAAATCTTCATAACTTTTGACTAAATTGAATAAAGAAAATATCCTTATCTTTCTTGTTCCCTTTTTCTCTTCAACATCGGTAATTTGTGGGTCTAATGGACCAAGTTCAGATGTTTTACCCATAATTATCTTGCTCGCTCCAAGACAAATCATTGTAGCTGCAGATTTCGCCTTACCTGGTATAATCACCTGATATTCTCCAGTTCCACTATATGAGCGACAAATATTAATTATACGTTCTGCGGCTAAGGCACTACCTCCTGGAGAACTTAAAAATAATGCAAAACCTCTTGCTAAATCACTTTTCTGTAAAATTCCCTCGAGCATATCTGCATCGCTATCTTCAATCATAACAGGGTATACAAAGCTTGTAAAGAACGAAATTATAGGTATATGCATTAGCTCTTCCATTTGCAAATAAAGATGTTTCCTAGTTTTGTGCCCTTGATATTGTTCATCATTTACTAATTGAATTACAAGTTTATCATCTTTCATATATATATCCTTGATCTAATTATCCCATCTATTGAATAGTATAGAAATTTTAACTTATTGAGTTATATTTCACTTATCCCCTTTTAATTTTATTATAAAGATTTCAACTCACAAAGTCAATAACTATTAAGTGATAAAAAATACATAGCTTAGAACCCCAATTATTAAGTGATTAAACCTCCTATTTATTGTCTTGTAAGGTATCTAACCTAAATTTCTTTTTTACTGCAAAGCCCTCCTTCCCTTTATTTTTGCATTTCAGGCTTCAGTTCATGGATGGACAAGTATCCCTAATTCTCGGATTTGTGAAAGAAAATTGCAACGATCAAAGAAAATAGTGATATTTTTATTACAACAGGCTGATAAAATGTTGTATTATATAAAAAAAGTGATTCAGAGGGATTTTAAATCAAAATGACACCCCATATTCTCTTTCGTAAAGTTGATATGGGGAATATTGGATTAGAGGAGGGAGAGTATGATGAGAACGAAAAAGAGTATCGCATTTGTGGTGTTGGTTATCTTTCTTCTCATCGCAATTAGCTGTGCGGCCGGTAACAAAAGATTTGATGAAAAACCCGCTGGCTTCCTGGCTGGTTTATGGCATGGGGTCATATGTGTTATCACTTTTATCATTAGCCTGTTTACTGATAGTGTACACATGTACGAGGTGAATAACGCAGGTGGCTGGTATAACTTTGGCTTTTTGCTCGGTGCGCTAGTTGCCTTAGGTGGAGGCTGTAGATCTTACAAGAGGAAGAAAAGAAAGAGCGAGAAGCAGAGAGAGTGGGAAGAAATCGGCGCTAAAGTGGAGGAGAAAGTCAGGAAAGGCATAAAAGATTGGGTGGAAGAGTCTGAGGATAAAGATAAGGAATGGGAAGAAATCGGGAGAAAGATTGAGGAGAAGATAAAGCGAGAACTGCGTAAGTGGGTAGAAAAATAGGATTCGCTGCAATGTCAACAGCAAAGTAATCTTTGATGAAAAAAAATCGTATTGGTCTTGACAGTTATGGTCTGTATCCTCTTAAAATGAGCTCGTTGGAAATTTTGCAGTGGGCTTACGAGTTAAATATTCCATCGATTCAATAATAAAAACTGCCTTCTTTTACTATTAACTAAATCTCCATACAGACACCTCACTCTGTAAATAGATTTTCAATAAGATAAATATTACTATTAATGATTAATAATACTAAACAGGTTCAGCGGCTTTTTAACCGATAGGGATAAGTTTCTATTTTAACAATAAGTCTTGTTCCCAACCCAGATGCTTAATGGTAATCTCTTCCATTTTGCTTGTCCCTAAGCCGTATACTTTATCAGCTGCCTCTACGCAGAGAGGCGGTGGAGAAAGGGGCCAGGGCTCTCCTCGTAACGCCCGCCTTTTCTCGGTAATTATTTTTAAGCAGACAGTCTCAACCGCCACAGGATCAGTGCCAGCAATCAGGCCGTTATAAGCCCATTTATATCGTGGATCGGGCTGAGGGCCTTTATCGCAGAGTGGATAGAGGGCATCGACTATGATGAGTTTGGTTTTACCTTTTACAAAGGGAAGGGTCCAATTTTCCGCTAATTTTGCACTATTTTCATAGTGAAAACTGCTGGGATTACCAGAATACCTGATGTAACTTTTTAATACTGTACCTATTCCTGTGAGATAATGAGCCTTAAGAGATGGCAGCACAATCAATGCGGTGCAGGCTTTGGGTTTTTCAGGCCCACCTTGTGCCATTAGAATTTTATTTTCTGGAATTCCTGCCTCGACTAACCCATTTGTAACCTCATCTACTAACTCATCATGAGTAGGGTTGAGATGTTTTGTGGAAACAAGGCCAACTGTATCTTCTGGTTTTACTAACGATAACCAGGCATTCTTACTATTC
>JAHLWJ010000635.1 GCA_019057975.1 Promethearchaeota archaeon
TTTCAATTCGTTTGACCAAAATAAAATTTGTTCTTCATCAGTTACACTTTCAGATACAAATAAATTCTTTAAAATTGCTTTTTGAGTTTCATAGGTTTGTCTATATTCTTTTTTAAGATTAAGCTGTTCTAAATACTCATCGATTTTTCCTGTTCTTGATTTCTCTTTTAAAGATCTAATACTATCTTCATTAGTTCCAATCTTTATGTCAATTTCAGGAATTCTCCTATTATTTAACTGATTAATCAAAGATTCTAAATTGTTTTTTGAATTTATTAAATCATTCAATTCACTTTCTTTTCTTCTATAATTAATTTCGAAATTCTGGACATTTGATGTTATTTCCTCAAAATTACCCCCCTTTAATCCAAGTTCTATCAGTTCTAAATTTAATCTTTCAATTAATCCATCAACCCAACCTTTATCTTTAATAAATTGAAATTTATAAACGATAAATAATATGGAAATTCCTCCAAAAATACCTGCAAGGAAATAAGCTAATATAAATGAACTAATTAAACCCACAAATAAAGACATTCCAAATAATATTGATGTAATTATAAGTAACATATTAAAAAACTTGGTTTTTTCTCGCTTTATTCCTAAATCTCCCGTTTTCACTTCATACTCAAAAATTTCTCTCTTAATCTGTGTTGTAATTCTTGTATTTATTTCGGTTGGGATTTTTAAATCAATTTGCTTTTGCTTTATCTCTTCTTTAATATTGTTTAATGAAACTATATTTTCTTTTAACTCAGACATCAATTTAATTTTTTCTTGGTTAAAAATATTTAAGTTATTTTCATATTCTTTCCAATTGTCCTTATCTTTTTCATTATAAATTTCAAGTGATTTAATTTCTTCCTTTTTTTCTTTTAATATCACTAGTGCCGATATTCCTTTCTCAAAAATTTCTCGTTTACGAGCGTTATCTTGATTCTTGAGTTTTTTCGTTATTTCTTCTCTTTTTCTTTTAAGATTTACCATAGTTTCTTCTAATAAATCAAACTTTTCTTCTTCAATTTTTTTTCTAAGTGATTCAATAACCTGAACATATTTTTTTGCTTTCTTCATTCTTTCTTCAAATTTTTCTTCTCCTCTATTTGTATACTTTCCTGTAGGGGTCAATTTTCCTAAATCTCTCAAATTACTTTCAATTGCATTAATATCATTGATTCTTAATCCCAACAACTTATCAGTAATATTATTATAGAAATCTTTTTCTTTAGAGATTGAAAGATCGCTATTTCTGATTATAAAAAGATTGCAAAATTCACCGAAAGTTATATCAATAAGGTCTGTAATTCTATTTTTACCTTTTATTTTTATCCTCCTACCGTTATCTTCTAAAATAGTAATATGGCCTTCTGGTGCTTCATCAATTCTATCAATTTGTTTGAAATTACTACCACTTTTTCCAACAAGTATCTTTATAAGTGCATCAATAGTTAAAGTTTTACCACTCTCATTCTCTCCGTAGAATACATTAAAATTTTCGAGAGTGTAAAGACCTCCTTCGGGTAAAGGTCCATAATCTCTAATCTGAAACTCAACAACTTTCATAGTCTCATCCTCATCATGCTTTTTATCGTTAAGTCCTGCATTTTTTTTAATTTTCCTGGATCAGTAACTCTCTCCTTCAACTTTTTAAGAAATTTGGTATATAACTCATCTTCAATGATTTCACCTACATCTTTAAATTCATAATTTTCTTCTACACAGTTCTCAGGTATTATATCATTTATTTTTTGTTTTAACTCTGTTTCACTCATCCCTATAGATTCATTATTTATATAACCATAAAGAGTAAGTTTAATCTTAGCATATGAAGGAACAATTTTCAGTGAATCTTCAGTGACTTTCAATGGATCAAAATCTTTTGAAGGATTAAATTCGATATTAACATTTTCATAATAAGGTGTATCAAGAGGATAATCAGTTGGGGTTTCACCAACCTCAAATAGATTAATTCTCCTTTTACCTATTTCTTTTTTTGTTATTGATATTGGAGATCCTGGATATATAAAATAATGATCTTCATCAATCTGCCAAATATCAAATCTAGAATGAAAATGTCCCCCTAGAATATATTTGAAATTCAAGTCCTTGAAATATGACAATTTAACTGGCATATATCTATCTTCTCCTTCTTCTCCAAAATCATTTCGAGAAAAAAATGTATCTAATAACTCTCCATGCAAGAGAAGAATATTAACTTTATCTGGTTTTAGTTTTTCTTTAAGATCTTGAAGTCTTTCAAATATGATATCTCCATTAATTAATTCAAATGGCATTCCCCAAATTCTTAGATCTTCATTTTCAAAAGATTTAATTAGATCTTCAAAAATGAAGACATCATCACCAAAATATTTCCCCCTTTTATAACAGTCTTTATCATGATTTCCTGGTAAAATTAAAATGTTAAAATCGTTATTTGAAAATAATTTTCTTATCTTAAGCCTTAAATTTTCAGCAGCAGTTTCATTATCAAATAAATCACCACAAATCACTAAAATATCTATATTTTCTCTTTTACCAATTTCAAGAAGTTTAACAAGCGTTTTCCATCTTTCATCTTCAAATTCAACTAAATGAATATCTGATGTATGCAGTATTTTCATCTTTAGATCTCTCCATAAAAATATTAATTTTTTGTCTTTTTTGTAAACTATATATTTGTTTTTATTTAAGTGATTACTACTTTGATGAAATTAAGAGCTATCCT
>JAHLWJ010000135.1 GCA_019057975.1 Promethearchaeota archaeon
AGATATTACCACCAACTATTTCTTTCGCTTGTTCAATAGTCTCAATATTTTCATCGTGTAAAACTCTTCGAATTTCTCTCAATAATGCTCTTCGGTTTGGGTAAAGTCCGTATTTCTTTTCTAATTGCACCCCCGATAAGTATTTGATATCTATCTTGAATTCTGGAAGTCTTTCTTTAGGTATTTTCTTTTTAATTAGGCTTTCTCTCCATTTAATATATTTCTGATTCGATTTTTCAGAACTAATTGGTATTTGCCAAATTGATTCATAGTCGTCTGAGTAGATAATCTCACCCATTGGATCTCTATTATATCCCTTATCGGGGTTTGTTGCATCATAGAACTTAATCCAATATGCTTCTACTCTAATTAAATCCTCCTTATTGAAATCTTTATCTAATTCATCAATCTTAAAACAATTCTCTCCATATTTTGCTATTGCTAAATCAATTACTAAAGGTTTTTCTACTTTATCTAAATGATTTGCTCTCCATTTATGAGTGTACCATCGCTTATTTATTGTTGATTCCGTTTTTCCTATATACACTTTTTCGTTAACTAAATTAGTAATGAGATATATATAACCAAATGGTTTCATGTGTGACTTTTCCTCAATTAGAGTTTAAGAGTCATTTTAAACAAATTTTTTATAGAAGAATTATTATCTATTAAAAAGTCTATTAGCATAATTATTAATTATAGAGAGAGAATAGCTTTTCTAAGATATTTAGTACTAAATTTCTAGTGAGATTAGATGGAAAACATAACTAAACACCCCATTCTGGAAATTCCCGATAAGAAGCAAATTGAATTCAAATTTGATGGGAAATCTCTATACGGATTTGAGGGGATGGTTATATCCTCTGCGCTATTTCTCAATAAAATTAAGGTTTTTGGACATCATGTCAAGGATTCAAGTCCTCAAGGAATTTTTTGTGCTAATGGTCAATGTTCTCAATGCAATGTAATTGCGAATGGTATACCCGTTAAGGCATGTATGACTCCTCTTATTGAAGATATGATTATAAAGAGTTGTAATGGGTTGCCAGAATTACCTGTTGAAGATAAACTTGTAAGTATAGGGGATTCTGAGATTATTAATCTTGAAGTCCTAGTAATTGGTGCAGGACCCGCAGGGCTTTCGGCAACTAAAATCTTAGGAGAATCTAAACTTAATGTAGTATTGGTTGATGATAAAGATAGATTTGGAGGTAAGTTGGTCCTTCAAACTCACAAATTTTTTGGTTCTCAAGAGGATGTGTATGCAGGGAAACGTGGTATTGATATAGCAGAAATCCTCGGGCAATCAGTTCTCTTATTAAAAAATGTTCAAATTTGGCTAAATAGCGTGTGCTTAGCAGTTTTTAGTGATGGGTATGTTGGAATTCTCAAAAATAATAAAGAATATGTATTAGTCAAACCTAAATATCTTCTTATTGCCACTGGGGCACGTGAAAAGATGTTAGTTTTTCCAGGTAATACCCTGCCAGGAGTATATGGTGCTGGTGCATTTCAAACGTTAGTAAATCGTGATTTAATTAGAGCTGCAGAAAAAATTTTTATTATTGGAGGAGGAAATGTTGGTTTAATTACAGGTTATCATGCTATTCAAGCGGGAATTGAGGTTGTTGGGTTAATTGAAGCAATGCCTCAATGCGGGGGTTATAAGGTTCATGAAGATAAGTTAAGACGATTAGGTGTTCCGATTTTTACCAACCATACAATAATTTCTGCAAATGGAGATAATCAAGTTGAATCTATAACGATAGCACAGATAGATGAGAAATTTAAAGCCATTTCTGGAACTGAAAAAACATTTACCTGTGATTCCATATTGATTGCAGTTGGTTTACACCCAGTTAATGAGTTTTACCAGAAAGCAATGGAATATGGATTAAAAGTTTGGGTTGCCGGAGATGCTCAAGAAATAGCAGAAGCTTCTGCAGCAATATTCACGGGTAAAATTGAAGCTTTAAAGATATTAAAAGAAATTGGAATTAAAACAGAAGAGGACTTAAAAAAATTTCAGAAATATTCTGAAATAATGAAAGCAAAACCCCCACCCCAAGTTGATATAGATTTTTCACATAAAGAGGAAGGGATTTTTCCAGTCTTCTACTGTAATCAAGAAATTCCTTGTAACCCTTGTACTACAGTCTGCCCAAATGAACAGATTGAAACAATTGATGATTTAATTACGCAGTTACCATATTTTAAAGATGATCAAGAATGTATAGGATGTGGTAAATGTGTTGCTGTTTGTCCTGGGTTGGCAGTTCTATTAAAAGATTACAGAAAGGATAAAAATAATCCATTTATTACATTTCCTTTCGAACTCACAGCTAAGAAGCTAGAAAAAGATCAAAAAATTATTGTCGTTAGCAATGATCAAGAGTTAGGCGAATTTAAAGTTCATAGAACAAGGATCCTAAAAGAATTTCCTAAAACTCAATTAATAACAGTTAAACTACCATCAGAAATAGCAAAACAAGCTGTTGCTTTAAAACTGTTTGAAAGCACATATTCCGAGCCTTCTGAAATCTATCAAAAAGATTTTACAGATGATGATATAATTGTCTGCAGATGTGAACGTGTGTCAGTTGGGGAGATTCGAAAATGGATTCGCTCGGGTGTAAAAGATTTTAACGAACTAAAAGCTCTAACTAAAGTTGGTATGGGTGCATGTGGTGGAAAAACTTGCACTCCTTTAATCAATAGAGTATTTCAAGAGGAAGGTATTTCGATTGACGATATTACTCCAGGGACAAAACGTCCATTATTCATTGAAGTACCAATGGGTATTTTTGCTTTAGTTAAAGAAAAAAAGGAGGGAAAATAACATTGGTCGAATATGATGTAATTATCATTGGTGCTGGCAGTGTTGGGGTCCCAACGGCTCTAGCAACTATGAGGGATGGACTTAAAACTTTAGTTATTGATTCATTACCTTCAGTTGCACAAGCAGATAATAAACATGCAATTGGGGGTATAAGGAGTACTCATTCTCATATCGGAAAATCTCTTCTTTGTCAAAGATCAATAGAAATTTTTTCAAGTTGGGAAGAAAAATATGGAGACGACATTTGGTGGACCCAAGGAGGATATACTTTTTTAGCTTTTTCCGAAGAAGATGAAAAGCTGCTCAAAGATACCGTTAAACTCCAGAAAAGTCATGATTTAAATATCGATTTTGTCGATGCCGAAAAAATCAAAGAATTAGTCCCTGGAATCAATGATGAGGGGTTAATGGGAGGTACTTATAGTCCTAAAGATGGAAATGCTTCTCCATTATTAGCTTTACATTCTATTTATAGAAATTCTAAAGAATTAGAAGCAGAGTATAGATTTAATGAAAAAGTAACAAGTATTCTAACTAAAAAAAATAATGTTATTGGTATTAAAACAACAAAAGGAAAATATAAAACTAAATATGTTATTAATACAGCTGGAGCTCATGTAAAAGAAATTGGAAAAATGGTTGGTTTAGATTTACCGGTTATACCAGATTCGCATGAAGCAGGAATCACCGAACCGGTAAAGAATTTCTTTAGCACTATGGTTGTTGATATTAGACCATGCGTAGACTCCAAATTTGGAAACTCAAAAAACTACTATTTTTATCAAAACAAAGAAGGTAAAATATTATTTTGTCTGACTCCAGACCCTAATATGGTAGGTACTGATAGAAGAGAAACTAGCTCTTTCTTACCTCAAATTTCAAAAAGAATGATACAACTCCTACCTCGCTTAAGAAATATTAAAGTAAGGAGAACATGGCGTGGTTTATATCCGATGACACCAGATGGCAATCCAATCATAGGTAAAGTTCACGAAGTAGAGGGGTATATTAATGCGGTTGGAATGTGTGGTCAAGGGTTCATGTTAGGACCAGGATTAGGAGAACTTCTAAGTCGTATATTAACAGAAAAATTAAATTCAAGGGATCATGAAATCATGGAAACCCTTTCATATGAAAGAGATTTTGGAGTAGAAGAAGAATTAAAATAAAAATAAATAAGCATATATCTTGACTTAAATCTAATCTTTCTTTTTTATATTCAAGTGTATATAAATTTACTTGTTGTTAAAAATGGTTCGACATTTATTAAAAGTCTCAGATTTCTCAAAAGAAGAGTGCGAGAAGGTTATTAATAAATCGATTGAGATTAAGAAAAATCCTAAAGATTTTAGGTCCTCTTTGGAAGGAGAGACCCTCTTAATGCTATTTGAAAAGCCATCCTTAAGAACTCGAATTTCTTTTGAAACTGGGATGCAACAATTAGGAGGACACGCTATATTCTATTCGATTAAAGATTCTCCGTTGGGAAAGAAAGAAAATATTAGCGATACTGCGAAAGTCGCATCGAGGTTCGTCAATATAATAGCTGCTCGTGTCTTCAAAAGGCAAGATATTTGGGATCTCGCTAAATATGCTGATGTTCCAGTAATTAACATGCTTGACGATTTTGCGCATCCAGCCCAGATTCTTGGAGATTTTCAAACAATCAAAGAAAAAAAGGGAAGACTTGATAACTTTAAATTATCCTATTTTGGAGATGGTAATAATAATGTAACAAATGACTTAATGAGGATGTCTGCTATGTTTGGTTTGAGGATGGATGTTGCCTGTCCTAAAAATCCTGATTATTCGCCTGAACAATTAGTTATAGATGAAGTGTTAGAACTTTCAAAAAATAGTGGTGCTGAGGTAAAAGTAGTTCATGATGCATTTGAAGCTGCTAAAGATGCCGATGTCATATATACTGATAGCTGGATGAGTTACGGAATACCGATAGAGCAAGAAGAAGAACGGAAAAAAGCCTTTATGCCCTATCAAGTTACATCGTCGATAATGAAAGCTGCGAGGTCAGATGCGGCATTTATGAATTGTTTACCTGCTATGAGAGAATATGAACAAACAGCTGAGGTTATTGATGGTCCTCAATCAATTGTGTTTGATCAAGCAGAAAATCGCTTACACATTCAAAAAGCAATTATGCTCTTTTTACGAGAAAAATTTTAAATAATAAGCTAAATATTATCTATTTTTCATTTACTTTTATGTAATTTTACCTAGAGGTTTATTAATTGAAAACATTAATTGTTGCACTAGGCGGTAATGCTTTAATCAAATTTGGTGATGAAGGTACAACTGAAGAGCAATTTCGAAATTTACAAGTACCAATAAGTCAAATTGCAGAATTAGCAAAGGAATATAATATTATCATAACTCATGGTAATGGACCACAAGTTGGTAACTTATTACTGCAACAAGAAGCGACTAAAGCAGTTTCGAAAAGGCCCTTACAAATTTTAGTTGCTGAAACACAAGGTCAGATTGGTTTTATGATTGAATCTACTCTTGATGAAGAATTAATGAAAATTGGTCTTGATGAAGAAAAACTCTTTATTACTATTCTTACGTATGTTAAGGTAGATGCTGAGGATCCCGCTTTTCTAAATCCTACTAAACCTATTGGTCCCGCATATTCGGTACCAAAACCAGAATATGTAAAAACTGCAAAGGGTTATCGTCGTGTGGTTCCTTCCCCAAAACCTATAAAAATCTATCAGTGGCGTGAAATAAAAAAATTGATGGAATTAGGTAGTTGGATAGTAATTGCTTGTGGGGGTGGGGGTATACCTGTAATAAAAGAGAAAAAAAGACTGTATGGTGTTGAGGCTGTCATTGATAAAGATTTGGCTAGTGCTAAATTAGCTGAACAAATTAATGCTGATATTTTATTGATCGCTACTGATGTTGAAAGAGTTTCTCTTAATTATGGAACCCCAAACCAACAAGAATTAGATAGACTATCAATCTATGAGGCAAAAAAGTATTTAGAAGAAGGACAATTTCCAGCAGGAAGCATGGGGCCGAAAATACAAGCCGTAATAAATTTCTTGGAATCAGGTGGAGAAAGGGCAATAATAACTTCTATTGATAAAATAATAGAGGCATTAGAAGGAAAAGCAGGAACTCAAGTATATAAAAAAAATTAATTACATTACCTTTTTACTAAAAACTTCTATTGAATCTTCGAAGTCAGATCTTCGGATCCAGGTTACTATTTTTTTAATCCCCATATTTTCTAATCTGGTCATCTTTTCCTTAATATCTTCAGGGAAACCTACATAATGATTTTTCAGAATATGTTCTTTAGTGATTTTCTTATCCCTACGAGTTCTTTTTATTATTCTTTCTACAAGATCATCGAGCTTTTCTTGACTATTGACAATAGTAATAGCAGTGAATAGAGATATTTCAAACTCAGATGGATTACGATTGTGTTTTTGTAACCTTTCATTAATATAAGAAATCCTTGGAGGAATATCTTCCATATTTGGAGCATACCATAAGTCTAAATTTACCCCATCTGCTTCTTTACAGGCAATATCAATCATTCTCTTCCCTGTAGTTCCAACTACTATTTGTGGATAAGGTTTTTGAATGGGTTTAGGAAAATTTCTATGTCTTATTAGTTTCCAAAACTTTCCTTCAAAGTCAGTTTCATCCTCGGTAAATATCTTCTTAAACATTGTCAACGATTCTTCGAGCTCATCAACTCTTCTTTTAGGTGAGGGAAAAGAGTAACCATATGCTTTATATTCTTCTTCAAACCATCCCGCCCCAATCCATAATAAAGCGCGCCCATTGGAAATATTATCCAGCGTTGATATCATCTTAGAAAGATAAGCTGGATTTCGAAAAGAATTACATAACACAATTTGACCAAGTTTTACGTTCTTTGTTTCTACAGCTAACGCTGTCAATAACATCATAGCATCTAACATTGGTTCTTTTCTATCTTGCCTCGCATCCATACCTAGAAAATGATCATTTACATGAATCGAGTCAAACCCTAATTTGTCTACTTTTATTGATAAATCTCTAACTTCAGGATAAATAAAAACTGTACTTCTAACAAAATACCCAAATTTCATAATATTAGTAGAAAATCATTATATTCTTTTAATCTTTTTTCTCTCTAACAATGATATAAATTGAGAAAATGACGATTATAGTACCAAATAGGTGGAATATAGTAAAGATTTCACCCAGAATCATCCAAGCAAAAAAAGCTGATATTATAGGTGTTAAAGAATTGACGATACTTGCCTTCCCTATTTCTATATAAGTCAAGGTTTTATACCAAAGAAATAGGCTAAAACCGTAATCAACACCCATTAACAAAACAAATATAAAGTTTTCAAAATTAAACATGAGCAGCACATTTTCAAGAGGGAAAATGAATAGATATAATATAAATAAGATTAATCCACTCATCAGGTTTCTTACAAAAACAACTTGAGTCGGAAATATTTCATTTCTATCAAACCCGGCTTTTGTAAATGTGTGAATAAAAGTAAACAGAGCAACATTTATGGTTAAAATAATCACACCTAAGTTAAATTCTAAAAAATTAAATGAACCCTGAGTAACTGCTAGAAGTAATCCAGAGAAAAGAGCTACACAAAAAATTATTTGTACTTTAGAAATTCTTTTTTCTTTGAGAATTAATGATCCAAAGATTAAGGCAAATATTATTTCACTTTTCAATACAAGAGAACTATTAATCGCTCCTGCTATTTCAAAACCTATATATAAAAGGACAGGAACAACGCTAAAGACAAGCCCTATTGTAATAAGGAGATTTATATTTTTCTTTTTCTTCCATCCATTCAATAAAGAATCCCTAAAATGTAAATCAAATCCACTATTCTTATTTCGAATTAATCTCCTTCTTTCAATGATAAATAACGGTAAGAAGATTAATGCTTCAACTAGAGCTGTCATAGCAGCAAAAATAAAGGGATCGATAATTGATGGTCTTGCGTTGGAAATAACTGGCTGTAGGCCTATTAAAAAGACACCAATTATTCCGAAAGTAAGTCCTTTTTTTAAATTATAGTTGCTCACGCTATGAGGAAAAAATTAAATAAGAATTAATAAGTTAGGAATTAACCTTAAAAGTTGAAATTTACATGATGAGTACTTTTTCAATAATTTCAATAGCCCAATCAATTTCTTCTCGTGTAATAACCAATGGTGGAGCAAACCTAATAGTTGTAGAATGAGTATCTTTTGCTAAAATTCCATTATTTTTTAATTCTTCAACAATATACCTTGCATCTTCAGCAAATTCAACAGCAACCAGCAGTCCTTTTCCCCTTATGTCTATGATTGGAATTTTTGTTTTTTTTTCTGCAACCTCTTTAAGTCTCTTAATAAAATAAGCACCCATCTCTTTTGCTCGTTCAGCGAGATTTTCGCGTAAATGAATGTCTATAGATTTCATTGCTACAGCACATGCTAATGGGTTTCCACCGAAAGTGCTCCCGTGAGTACCAGGTTTAATTACATCAGGACCTATTATTTCTTTAGTCGCTACACATGCAGAAACAGGATAAACTCCACCTCCTAAAGCTTTACCCAACAATAACATGTCTGGTTTGACCCCTTCATGATCACAGGCAAAAAATTCTCCAGTTCGACAAAAACCAGTCTGAATCTCGTCTAATACCATTAAAACATTATATTTTGTGCAAATTTCCCTAACTTTGGTTAAATATCCTTCAGGAGGAATATTTACTCCCGCTTCGCCCTGAATGGGCTCAAACAAAAAAGCAGCAACTTTTTCAGGTCCTAAATCTAAAATTGTATTCTCTAATTCTTCAGCATCTCCATACGGTATTATGATAAATCCCGGGGTATATGGTCCAAAATTTTCATGATAGCGAACTGAAATATCAGAACTAAAACCTACAATAGTAATTGTCCTTCCATGAAAGTTATTTCGGCATACAATTATCTTAGCTTCGTTTTTTGGGATTTTTTTCTTAATATAACCCCATGCTCTAGCTACTTTTAACCCCGTAGAAACTGCTTCAGTTCCTGTGTTCATAGGGATGCTCATTATACCAGAATTTGTTGGATCGTTGATGTGTGGGCCCACAACTTCAGCTAACATTTTCAAGAATGGACCCATTAAATCATTATGAAATGCCCGCGAAGTTAGGGTAACAATATCTGCTTGTTCTTTTAAAGCTGCGATAATTTCGGGATGACAATGCCCCGTGTTCTGGCTTGAATATGCTGATAAACAGTCCAAATATTTATTTCCTTCTGGATCATAAACCCACACACCTTCTGCTTTAGATATTACAACAGGAATAGGATGGTAATTATGAGCGCAATATTCATTATCTAAATCAATATACTCTTTAGAACTTGGCATGATGATGATTCAAATTTATCCTATATTAACATATTACTATAAAATAAAATGAAAAGTTTCATTAAACTTTTTTCAAATTATTTTGAGTAAAACGTAAAATTAAATAATATTCTCTAAAATTAAATTATTCATTACATTTTTTCTGATAAATTGTCTGATTATAGTAAAATTTTAAACTTAAATTTCAAAAAAATAAAATTTAAATAGAAACGCGTCAAAAATTATATTGCTAAAAATTTTATAAAAATGTAAATCCAAAAAAAAGTGATAACAAAATGAAAAAAAAAATAACAGTTCTTACTCTGTCATTAATAGTCTTGTTATTGTTTATCCCATTATCTCCTGTCTATGCATGTAAAGGTTGGAATCGTAAAAGAATTACAATTATTAGAGATGATTATGGTGTTCCGCATGTTTTTGCAAAGACTAAAGAGGGTTTAGGTTTTGGTGCAGGATACGCTATGGCTCAAGATAGGTTATGGCAAGCAGACCTCTACAGACGATCTGCCTTCGGCAATCTAGCGGAATTTGGTTTGGCAACTATTGATCAAGATTATGAAACAAGGAAATTAGGATATAGTAAGGAAGAATTAAAAGAGATTTTTGATAAGTGGGAACCTATTAACCCTAATGCAAAGTTAAAGGAAATGAATTTAGCATATATTGATGGTATCAATTATTATATTGAAGAAGCTTTAACTGCTCTTTCTATGGACGATCCTTCTCTTATGCCCGTTGAATATCTAGCATATGGACTTCCTCTTGAGCCATTCTCTATAGCAGATAGTGTAGTTATTACGGTTATGATGGCTTGGAGGTTTGGTGGAACTGGTGGAAATGAACTTTCATATGCTGCAGCATTGCAAGCATTGCAAGCGGAACATGGAATAACAGAAGGATGGTTGATGTTTAATGATCTTTATCCTCAACAAGATCCAGGTGCTGAAGTTACAATTCCGGGTACTGGATGTAAATTTCCTAACAGTAAAATATCTAATCCCATGATGGAATTACCTGGAAATTTAGGAACATTGTATAATGAATATAAACAAATACAAATGGGACAAACTCAATTATTCGAATCTCTTGGGATTCCTACCAAATTTGGAAGTAATGCATGGGTTGTTCATCCAAAAAAGACAACTACTAAAAATGCAATGGAATTAGGAGGTCCTCAAATGGGTCATTCAATTCCTCAGATTGTCCTAGAAATGGGATTGCATGGTGCTGGTATTGATGCTGTGGGTATGATGATGCCCCAATCACCTTCAATATTAATTGGTGTTAGTAAAGACGGCGCTTGGACATCGACAACTGGTGGTTCAGATGTAATGGATACCTATATTGAAACTCTAAATCCAACTGATCATACTCAATACTTGTATAATGGTGAATTTATAGATATGGAAGTCAGAACTGAAACATTTTATTCCCCTTTTGAACCTACTAGAGAAGAAGAGATCTATCGTACGGTACATGGTCCGATACTCTTTATTGACGAGGTTAACCATCTTGCTTTCACAATAAAAGCACCATACTATAAGAATGAGATGGCCGCAGAAGAAGGTTGGTCTCTCTTTCAACAAGCAAGAAATATCTGGGACTTTCAAAAAGCTGTTAAAACAATACAACCGAATCATAACTTCTTATGGGCGGATAGACATGGAAGAGTAGGATTTTGGCATGCTGGAACATTTCCAATAAAACCAGAAACAGGAAGGGATGGGCGACCTATTGATGATAGATTACCTTTATACGGAACGGGTGAAGAAGAATGGGTTGGTCTTACAGGATTTAATGAAATGCCTAAGTGTATCGATCCAAAACAAGGGTTTCTTGCTAATTGGAATAATAAACCTATAGCAGATTGGCCATATGGAGAAGCAGATTGGGGTGAAGGGCATCGTGTCAAACGAATACAAGATCTATTAGCAGCTGATGATAAGATTTCCTTTGAAGATATGAATAGAATAAA